>DATFGC010000537.1:0-8455 GCA_035249765.1 Gemmatimonadales bacterium
GACCGGCAGAAGAACCTGCTGACGGTGGTCCAGGACGTCATGGCCAATTTCACCATCCGCGCCCCGGCGCCCGGCATGGTCACCTACGTGAAGGAGTGGAACGGGAAGAAGAAGACCACCGGATCCCAGGTGAACGCCTGGGAGCCGGCGGTGGCTACCCTGCCTGATCTGACCCAGATGGAGTCCATCACCTACGTCAACGAGATCGACGTCCGCAAGATCGCGGTCGGCCAGAAGGCCGTGCTCAGCCTCGACTCCGATCCCTCCAAGCGGCTCAAGGGCAAGGTCACCAGCGTCGCCAACATGGGGGAGCAGCGCCCCAACCAGGACTCCAAGGTCTTCGAAGTCCGGATCCTCATCGAGGAGGCCGATACCACGCTTCGGCCCGGGATGACCACCGGCAACGCGATCGAGACCCTCAGCATCGCCGACGTGCTCTCGATCCCGCTCGAGGCGGTGAGCAGCGACGCCGGAGTCACCTTCGTGTACAAGCAGTCGGGCAGCCGGGTGGTCAAGCAGGAGGTGGCCGTCGGTGCGATGAACGACGACGAGGTCGTCATTTCCCGGGGTCTGGAGGAGGGTGACCGGGTGCTGCTCTCTCCGCCCGAAGGCAAGGAGACCCTGGAGCTGGTCCGGCTGCCGGGATCGGAGACCCCGCCCCGGGCCGGGGGGGACACCGCGGTTGGCGCGCGCCCGCTTCCCCCCGCTCCGGCGCCCGCACCCGGGGGTTCGCCGATCGCTCCGAAGAAGCCCTGACCGATGCGCTTCGACCGGGAAGCGCTGGCGCGGCTCCGCGGGCAGATCACCGCGCACGTGCTGTTCAGCATGCGCACCGCCCTGGAGGCGGTGCAGCACAACAAGCTGCGGGCATCGCTCACCTCCCTGGGCATCCTGTTCGGCGTCGCCTCGGTGATTGCCATGCTGGCGATCGGGAAGGGCGCCGAGGCGGAGATCCTGGCCCAGATGCGGCTGCTGGGCTCCAACAACGTGATGATCACCCCGCTGGTGGAGCAGAAGGAAGGCCCGGCCACCGAGCAGGACGAGAAGGACGTGAAGAAGTACTCCCCCGGGCTGACCTACGCCGATGCCCAGGCGATCGCCCGGGTCATTCCCTCGGTGGAAACGGCCAGCGCCGAGATCGTGCTCAACACCAGCATCATCCGGGAAGGGCACCGCCGCTCCGGCAAGCTGGTCGGGGTGGACACCAGCTACTTCCGGCTGACCAACCTCGAGCTCGGAAGCGGCGACTGGTTCTCTCCGCTCCAGGTGGACCGGGGGCTCCCGGTGGCGATCATCGGCAACGGAGTCCGCACCCGGTTCTTCACGACCGAAAACCCGGTCGGCAAGACCATCAAGGTCGGCGAAACCTGGCTGACGGTGGTGGGGGTGCTGGCCGACCGGCGAGTGAGCAATGAGACCGCGGCCCGGCTCGGGATTCGCGATGCGAACATGGACGTGTACATCCCGGTCCACACCATGCTGCTCCGGTTCCGGAACCGGGCCCAGCTCACCCAGCGGGACATCGAGCTCGCGTCCCGGCCCGGCCAGTTCGTCACCGCGGATTCCTCCGAATCGGACGAAAAGCGGGCCGAGCGCACCAATCGCAACCAGCTCGACCGCATCATCGTGCGGGTCGCGGATTCTCGGATGGTGCCCGGGGTGGCCGAGGTCGCGCAGCGGATGCTCGCCCGCCGGCACAACGGGGTGGTGGACTTCGAGATCACGGTACCCGAGCTGCTGCTCAAGCAGGAACAGCGCACCAAAAACATCTTCAACATCGTGCTGGGCGCCATCGCGTCGATTTCGCTGGTGGTGGGCGGCATCGGCATCATGAACATCATGCTGGCCTCGGTGCTGGAGCGGATCCGGGAGATCGGGGTGCGCCGCGCGGTCGGCGCCACCCAGCGGGACATCCTCTTCCAGTTCCTGAGCGAGGCGGTCCTGATCAGCGTGGCCGGGGGCGTGGCCGGGATCCTGATCGGGATGGGGTTGAGCATCGGGATCGAGCGGCTCGCCGGGATCAAGACCATGGTGTCGGCGGTGTCCGTGCTGGTGGCCTTCGGAGTGTCCTTTTCCGTCGGGATCGCCTTCGGCATTGTGCCCGCATATCGGGCGGCGAGGCAGGATCCGGTCGTGTGTTTGAGGTATGAATAAATGAGAGCCATCAGCCATCAGCCATCAGCCATGAGCCTCAGGCCTTTGGCCTTCCTGCTGGCACTCGCGGGACCGCTGGCCGCCCAGGAGCCGCTCACCCTGGCGCGGGCCATCGAGCTGGCCCAGGCCCAGGGCCACCAGGCTCGAGCGGCCCAGGCCACCCGGGAGGCGGCGCGCTACCGCGATCGCGCCTTCTACTCCCGGCTGCTCCCCCAGATCTCCCTGGGCGGGACGGTACCGTCCTACAACCGCTCCATCATCCAGGTGGTGCAGCCGGACGGCAGCACCCTGTTCCGCCCCCAGGACCAGACCAACGCGACGATGACGATGACGATGTCGCAGAAGCTGCCCTTCACCGGCGGCGACTTCTTCATCACCTCCTCGCTGGCCCGGCTGGCGGTGAGCGGGGAAAACTCGTTCAGCAATTATTCCTCGACCCCGATCTCCTTCGGGCTCCGCCAGAACCTGCGCCGGCCCAACGAGGCGGCCTGGGACCGGCGGGAGCAGCCCCTCCGGTGGGAGGTGTCGGAGCGGCAGTACCTCGAGGCCCGGGAAGACATCGCCATCCAGACGGCGACGCTCTTCTTCGATGCCTACGCGGCCCGGGTAGCGCTCAACAACGCGATCAAGAATTCGGCGGTGAACGACACCCTGTACACCCTGAACAAGGGGCGCTACGAGGTCGGCCGCATCGGGGAGAATGATCTGCTCCAGAGCGAGCTGGCCCTGCTCCGGATGCGTACCACGCTCGACGGCGCCCGGCTGGAGCAGGATCGCGCCTTCGCGGCCCTCCGGCTGGCCCTCAACCTCCCTCCCACGGCCCCCCTCGACATCGTGGTGGTCTCGAGCGTGCCGGAACTCGAAGCGGATACCGCGCGCGCGGTGGCCGAGGCGCTGCGCAACAGCTCCCGGATGAGCGACGCGGCGCTCCAGGAGGTCCAGGCCCGCCGCAGGGTCACCGAGGCCAGGTTGTCCACCGGCATGGGGGCGACGGTGCAGGCCAGCTACGGCTACAACGCCACCGGCCCGGAAGCGAGCCTGGCCTATCAGAACCTCCAGGAGGCAAGGACCTTCTCCCTCTCGCTGTCCATGCCGCTGCTCCAGTGGGGCGCACGCAAGGAAACCGTCCGCGCCGCCCTTGCCGAGCGGGACCGGCAGGTGAGCCTGGGACAATCGACCGCCGAGCAGACCGCCCAGGACGCCCACTTCGCCGCGCTCCAGCTCTCCCAGGCCCGCCGCAACCTGGCCCTCTCGGCCAAGGGAGACACCGTAGCCACCAAGCGATTCGAAGTGGCGCTCAACCGCTACGTGATCGGCCGGATTCCCATCGACAACCTCTATGTGGCCCAGAACGAAAAGGACCAGGCGCTCAACCAGTTCGTGCAGGCGCTCCGGGGCTACTGGCAGGCATACTACCGGCTGCGGCGGCTGACGCTGTTCGATTTTGCGGTGGGGCAGGCTATTCAGTAGGCAATGGGCAGTAGGCAGTGGTCAGTGGTCAGTGGTCAGTGGTCAGTGGTCAGTGGTCAGTGGTCAGTGGTCAGTGGTCAGTGGGCCTAGCTGAAGGCTGAGGGCTGAAGGCTGCAGGCTTCTCAATCCATCGAGCTGATCTCTGCGCCCGGGAAGGCGAGCATCGCGGGCAGACGCAGCCGCTCCTCCAGCATGCCCCGGGACCACACCAGCGCTTTTCCTCGCTCGGCGATCTGCCATTGGTACCTGATCTGGAGCGGCGCGCTCGCCACGACCGGTGAGATGCGGAGCGGCACGAACAGGGTATTCCGGTCAGAGAGCAGACAGATCAGGAAATCGCCGTGGAGGAACACCCGGAGGATCCTGAGCCCCTCGATTTCCATCTGGGTGTAGCTGGGCCTCCGGCGAGGCCGTTCCCGGCGATCGGGGCCAGCGGTGAAGGTATTCCGGTCGAGCTCTGCCAATGCCCCTGCCTCATTAGGGGAAGCGAACCCTGCCCCTTTTGGGTGACGTGTCCCGCCGGATCTCCTACACTGCCTGTTGCCTGTTTGGTCCGGATTTGCTACAGTACCCGGACATTCGCGTACCGGTTCGCCGGTGCGCGGCCGGTCGCGGGGTGATTTGCATCCCCGAGACGCTGGCGCTCTCCGGTCCCGATCGAGGGGCGGAGTGCGCCTTTGCCATTTATTCAGCGGGGCTCGAGCGATGGCCAAGCGGAGCGGTACGGCCCTCTGGAATCAGGTGGCCGGGATGCTGAGTCTCGAGCAGCGCCTCGAGACCTCACTCCGCCGGGGAGAGACCCGGAGCCACGGTCCCGAGATCAGCTCCCAGCTCGGCTCGATCCGGGGGAACGCCCTCCGCCACATCAGGCGCCTCGAGGAAATCTCCGGGTGCTCAGGGGTGGAGGAATTCCCGGAGCCGGAATCTTCCGGCCTGGAAGAAGCACAACCGCTCCCGCGAGACCTGCGTGAGGATCTGGCGCTCGTCAGCGGCACTGCCGGCGGTTACCTCATGCTGCTGACCGCGGCACGGGCGCTCGACGAAACCGAGCTGGCCGAGCTCGCCGAGCAGCATCTTCGCGACTACGCCGAAGGTGCGGTCAGGATTCTGGGGGTGATCCCGATCGTGGTGGTCCAGTCACTTCGAGACGGCGGAGCGGAGGTCCGGGCCGAAGCGGTCCCCTCGGTGACCCGGACGGTCGCGGAGATCTGGGGCAGTCAGGTCGAGCCGCTCACCTCGATGTAGGCTAGCGCTTCCGGACTGGTCCGGGCGCTGGTGTCCGCTTGAGCCAGCGCAGCGCCGCCTGCCTGGCTTTGATCGAGCCTCCATAGACGGTGTCGGAGAAAAGCCGGCTCATAAACCGCCGGCTCTTGGTCTCGGCAATGACCTTGCCATAGGGAATCCGGGCCTGCCAGCCCTTGGTGTTCGACTTTGCTGAGCGAACGCGGACCACCCAACCCTTCAGCATCCTTAATCCTTTGCCTGAAGTGAGTCCTGCGCGAGTGCTCCGCAAATTCAACCGGGAGCCCGCGATGTGCAAGCAGGGAATTACCGGGCCGGCCGGCGGCCGCCCACGTTCTTGCGGAGGATGGCGTAGAGGATCAGGAGGAACCCGAGGACCCGGAGGACATAGGAGTACCCGGTGCGCTCGTCGTCAACCCCAAGGATCACCACGATCGCGAGATTGGTCGCGAGCAGCCCGAACGCGGCACTGAAGCTCAGGAAGAGCCGGTCGCGGGTCTTGCGCCAGAAGCGAAGGAAGTAGACCCCGGCCACCAGATAGGCCATCGCCACCGCGCCGTTGAGGAAGGCCACGATCCCGAGGGTCCGGATCATGCCTCCGCCTCCCAGATGAAGCCGTAGAGCAGGCAGGCCATGCCCGCCAGCGCCGCGGCGGCCCGGAGCAACCGCAGGTCGAAGCCGGGAAAGAGGACCAGGTCGGCGAACAGCAGGGCATTGTTGATGCTCAGCCCCACGAAACAGAGGGTGCTCCAGAGCAGCAGCCGGGCCCGGGTGCGCAGGTAATCCCGGAGCAGGAGCGCGGTGCACGCCATGCAGGTGATCAGCGCGAGCAGGTACAGACCGGCCTTGAGGCCCGCCATTTCACTCGTCCTTTTTGATCTTGAAGGCGTCGGCGAACGCCTGGATCTTCTTGGCGTCCGCGATGGCGTACACGGTACGGATCAGGGTGACCGGCCGCTCGTTGTAGGCCCGGAGCAGGAGTCCGATGGCGCTTTCCACCGCCGGTGAGTTGGGCCGGTACTGGATTCTCCCCTCAGGGGTCTCGGAGAGGATCCCCTGGGTGCGGAGGAGCGCCAGGGCCTCCCGCACCACCGGCTCGGCCACCGCGGTCGGCCGCAGCCCCTCGATCAGCTCCGGCACGGTGCGCGGGATGTCCGGGTGGCGGACAACCTGCATGAGCACCTCCAGCGCATCGATGGATGGCACGCTGGAGTAGATGAGTTGGCGGACCTCCGCGGGAAGCTTAGGCTCGCTCACGAGTCCGACAGATGCTCCGAAGCGTCACGCCCCACTGACCCTCGGCGATGGTTTCATCGCACGATAACGACGTGCTGGGGAATGGGGAATGGGGGTTGGGGAATGGGGGCTTGGGTCGCGCCTTGGTCCGCTAGCTCGTACCCGCGGGCCGGAGTCCTTTCCCTGCTCCAGTGCCGAGACGCTCTCCGTCCCGGAGCGCGACCCGGCCATTCACCACGACTACGGAAATCCCTTCGGGATACTGGAACGGATCCTCGAAGCTGGCCCGGTCGATCACCGTGGCCGGGTTGAAGACCACCAGGTCCGCCGCGCTCCCGGCCGCGACCTGCCCCCGGCCGGCGAGCCGGAGCCGGTCGGCCGGCATTCCGCTCATCTTGTGGATCGCGTCCTCGAGGGAGAGCACCTTGCGCTCCCTCACGTACTTGCCCAGGACCCTGGGGAAGCTGCCCAGGCCGCGCGGGTGGGGGTGCCCGGTTCGCGCCACGCCGTCCATGGCATAGGCGCCGCCGTCGCTGCACACCATCGCCCTCGGGTGGGCCAGGAACCGCTCCAGATTGGCCTCGCTCATCGCGAACACCACGGTGCTGACGTTGGTGCGGCTGCCGCGGAGCAGGGAGACCGCGGCCTCGTACGGCTCGATCCCGCGGGAGCGGGCCCAGTCGTCCAGCCGTTTGCCCACCGCGTCCTTGTCGCCTGCCGCCGAGACGTTGGAGATCAGGACGTTGTTCCATCCCCCCACCAGCGCGACCTTCTGGAGCGACTCGGCCCTGATCTTTTCCGCCGTGGCGGGGTCGGCGAGCCGGGCGAGAAACGGCTCATCGCCCCCGTCCAGCGCCCAGACCGGAAAGAGATTGGTGAGTCCGGTGGACCAGGCGGTGTAGGGGTAACGGTCGAAGGTGACGTCGATGCCGGCGAGCCGCGCGGTGGAAATCCGCTCGAAGGCGGGCCCCAGCTTGTCCCAGTTCTTTGCCCCGCCGGTCTTGAGATGGGAGATCTGGAGCGGGCAACCCGCTCCCCGCGCGATCGCGATGGCCTCGTCCATCGCTTCGAGCAGGGTGTCATCCTCGTTGCGCATGTGGGTGGCATAGGGCAGCCGGCGGCGGGCCAGCGGGCGGCAGAGCGTCGTCAGCTCCTCCGGCGAGGCGAACGCCCCGGGGGAGTACTCCAGGCCCGAGGACGCTCCGCAGGCGCCGCTGGCCAGCGCGGCCTGCACCATGCCGGTCATCCGGACCAGCTCCTCGGGGGTGGCGGGGCGATTGGCCTCTCCCACCACCCGCCGCCGCACCGCGCCCAGCCCTACCATGCTCGCCACGTTGACCGAGACCGGGAGCGCTTCGAGTCTCTGGAAGAGCGGACCCAAGGAGGCCTGGCCGTCGCGATCGGGAATCCGCGACCCGCCATCCTGCCCGATCACGATCGTGGTGACCCCCTGCCGGATCACCGACTCGGCGCGGGGATCACCGAAGAGCGTGCCGTCGCCATGGGAATGGATGTCGATGAAGCCGGGGGCCAGGGCCAGCCCACGGGCATCGATCTCCTCACGCCCCCGTGCGGCGAGACGGGCCGACAGGGCGGCGACCCGGCTGCCGCGCACCGCGACATCCAGCTCCCGCCCGGGTGCGCCGGTACCGTCGAACACCGTGGCACCCCGGATCACCAGGTCGTAGGGAGGCGTCTGCAGATAGGGGAGCGACGGAACGGCCAGCGCGGCGGCGAGAAAGTCTCGGCGGGTGGGGTGCATGGCTGGAAACTAACAACAAAGTCATTGCGAGCCGCCACCGGCGGCGAAGCAATCCCCCGGGATCGCTTCGGCCCTGCGGGCCTCGCGATGACTAAGGCTTCAGTCCGAGCGCAGCGCCACCAGCGGATCCACCCGGGTGGCCCGCCGGGCCGGCACCAGGCTGGCCGCCATCGCGGCGCCCACCAGCGCGAGGGTCACCGTGCTGAACACTACGGGGTCGAAGGCGCTCACGCCGAACAGGAAGGTGGAGAGCCCCCGGGTCGCCGCGAGCGCCAGCGCTACCCCGATGACGGCGCCCAGCAGGGCCAGCGTGGTCCCCTGCCGCAGCACCAGCCGCACGATGTCGCCCCCTTCGGCGCCGAGGGCGCGGCGGATGCCCAGCTCCTGGGTCCGCTGGGACACCGAGTAGGCCATGACGCCGTAAACTCCGATGACCGCGAGGATCAGCGCCACAGCGCCGAACAGGGTGAGCAGCTTGGGCATGATCCGGTCGCCCTGGAGCTCGAGCTTCACATGCTGGTCCAGGGTGCGGATGTCGTAGGGAGGAAGATCCCGTGCCACAGCGGCGACTTCGCTCCGCAGCTGCGGCAC
>DATFGC010000538.1:0-3207 GCA_035249765.1 Gemmatimonadales bacterium
GGTCCCCAGGCCGACCCGGATCCCGGCCTGGCGCAGGGCGGCGAGCGGCGCCGCGCCATGACGGTGCCGGGCGTTCGACAGGGGGCAGTGCGCCAGCGGCACATTCCCCCGGGCCAGCAGCGCGATGTCGGCGGTTGAGAGCTGGATCGCGTGGATGCAGAGGGTTGCGGGGCCGAGGACGCCGTGGGAGTCGAGCCACTCGACTGGGGATTGGGGGTTGGGAGTTGGGGATTGGTGGCTCTCGTGATCCAGGAGAGGAATGCCGCGCCTTGCCCATGCCTCGGCGAAGGGGCCCCGGCAGTGGGTCACGAATTCGCTCTCTTCCCGCGACTCGGCGACATGCACCGCCATCGGAAGCCCTCGCGCGACGGCCCATGCGGCGGCCGCCGCGTACAGCGGGCCGCTCACGGTGTACGGCGCGTGGGGCGAGACGCCCAGACGAATCCGTCCGCCGGCAAACGCCGACAGCCGGCTGACCGCCGCCTCGAGGCCTGTCATGCTCTCGGAACACTGGGCGGGATCGGGACCGAACACCTCCTGATAGCAGATCCCGCTCCCGCCCAGCTCGGCCAGGGCCTGGATCACGCTCCCGGAGTCTCCGGTGTCGGCGATGGTAGTGATCCCCGCCGACCAGCAGTCCCTGACACCGCGGCGCGCCGCCTGGAGAAATTCCTCCGGGCTGCGGCGCGCCTTGATGGCGCGAATGTTCAGGATCCAGTCCCGAAAGCTGGGTTCACGCATTGCAGTCATCGCGCCTGCCCCGAGCGAAGCGTGGGGGAGGCGGTCAGGCCGAAGCGATCCCGGGACGTGCTCCTCGAACCCGGTGAGCTCGAGGTGGGTATGGGTGTTGACGAAGCCGGGGATGAGGATGGCGGGGCCGAGATCTTCGAGGTCGGCGCCGCCGGGAGCGGGAACCTCGGAATCGGGACCGGCCGCGACGATGTGCCCGTCGGCGCCGATCAGGACCGCGGCGTGCTGGATGGGCGGAGCGTCAACCGGAAGGGCCCACCCGGCCCGGAGGCGAAGCGGCCTCACCACCCTCCGCGGAAGGGACTGTGCAGGGGGCAGTAATCCATCGGCTCGGTGCCGGGGTAGAAGTACTCGCGAATCACCTTGTCCCGGGGACAGAACGGTGTCGCCAGCGAGTTGGTGCTCTCGTCGATTTCCGCCGAGAGGATACCCTCCGGCATGGCCCAGGGGGCGGGGATCTTCCGGCGCTCGTAGACCTCGCGCATCATCGCGGTCCAGGCCGGGGCGGCGAGCAGCGAGCCCTGGGCATTGGACTTGATCACCGTCTTCTTGTCGAACCCCATCCACACCCCGGTCACCAGATCGGGGGTAAACCCGATGAACCAGACGTCCATCCCGTCGTTGGTGGTGCCGGTCTTGCCGCCCGCCGGAACCCGGAATCCCTTGCCAACAACTTGGCCATAGGCGGTACCGCGCCGCACCACGTCCCGAAGCCCATCAAGAAGGAGCCAGGCGTGTTCGGGATCCATGACCCGGTGGTCCCGGATTTCCGGCTGCCAGATGATCCGGCCTTCGCGATCCTCGACCCGGAGAATCCCCTGTGGCGTGGTGGCGACGCCCAGGTTGGCGAATCCGGAATAGGCGCCGATCAGCTCGAGCGGGGAGACGTCGGCGGAGCCGATGAAGATCGAGGGCACCCGGGGAATCCGGGTGGTGATCCCGTAGTTCGAGGCTTCGGCGATCACCGCCTCTTCGCCGACCTCCAATCCGAGCCGGACCGCGACGGTGTTGCGCGAATCGCGGAGGGCCTCCCGCGCTGTCATGGGTCCCCGGAACTTGCTGTCATAATTCTTGGGCTCCCAGGCCGGCTGCTGGGGGAGCTCCACCGACACGGGAGAATCATCCCAGATGGACGACCAGGAGATGCCATTCCGGATCGCCGCGGCGTACACGAAGGGCTTGAACGCGGAGCCGGCCTGGCGGATCCCCTGGGTGGCCCGGTTGTACTTGTTGTCCTCGAAGTCCCTTCCGCCCACCATCGCGCGGATGTAACCGGTCTTGGGCTCGATAGTCACCATCAGCCCCTGGAGGTAGGGACTGAACGGGCCGGTGTCGGTCTGGGGGCTGCCCTTCTCGGGGCGCTGGTCGAGGTACTGCCGGTAGGTCCGGTGCCGATAAGGGCCGAGTCCACCGTCCTCGATGTTCTGGAGCTGGGCCTCGAGGGCCCGCTCGGCGGCCTGCTGGATGTCGAGGTCGAGGGTCGTGAAGATCCGGTACCCGGCCCGATAGAGATCGGTGCCGAACCGGGTCGCCAGGATCTGGCGGATGTACTCCACGAAG
The DNA here is from genome assembly GCA_035249765.1 of Gemmatimonadales bacterium. GTDB lineage: Bacteria > Gemmatimonadota > Gemmatimonadetes > Gemmatimonadales > GWC2-71-9 > JABFSM01. The sequence goes on from DATFGC010000538.1 coordinate 2,311, forward strand.
TATTCCGCGACTCCGCTGTAGTCGGAGCGGGAGGAGAGCGAAAGCGGATACGCCTTCCAGGCTTCGGCCGATTCCTCCGACAGCTTGCCGGCATCCCGGAGAATGCCGATGACCAGGTTCCGGCGCTGCACCGCGGCGCGGGGACTCCTCCGCGGGTTGTAGATCGTCGGCGCCTTGGGCAACCCGGCCAGCATCGCGGCCTCCGCCACGTTCAGCGATCGGGCCGACTTTCCGAAATACCGCTGCGCGGCCGCCTCCACTCCGTAGGCCCGGTTCCCCAGGTCGATCTGATTGAGGTAGAGCTCCAGGATCTTGTCCTTGGAGTAATTCCGCTCGATCTCGAGCGCCATGCGGCCTTCGCGGATCTTGCGGGAGAGCCCCTTGAGCCCGGTGCGCTGGCGGCGGTCGATCTGATCGGGCCAGAGATTGCCCGCCAGCTGCATCGTGATGGTGGAGAAACCCTGGCGCTTGCCCAGGATGGTTGACTTGAGCGCGCCGAAGAACCGGACCCAGTCGATCCCGTGATGGCGGTAGAACCGGCGATCCTCGACGGCGAGGAACGCCGCGACGACGGCCGGAGACATCTGCTGGAGCGGGACCACCGTGCGGCGCTGGAGCCCGTAATCGGTGATCAGCCGCCCGTCGGCCGCGTAGACCTTGGACGCCTGATCCGGGTCGTAATTGGTGAGGCCCGCGATGGAGGGACAGGCGCCGCCGGCACACACCCGGGTCCAGGCCCCGGCCAGGAGCGCGAGCAGGAACAGCGCGGTGGCCAGGAGTCCGACCAGGAGATTCCGCCGGCGGCGGGGGAAATGCCACCAGCGGGTCAGGCGGGATGGGAGGGTCGAGGCCATGCGAGAAAAGTAAACTACGTGAACGGTGAACGGTGAACGGTCA
>DATFGC010000539.1:0-3905 GCA_035249765.1 Gemmatimonadales bacterium
CAAGGACGACGAGCACACCCAGCTCTATCGGCCTTTCTCCCAGCAGGCTCAGGGGCAGCTCGGCTTTGCCATCCGCACCCGGGGCGATCCGGCGGCGCTGGAGCCGGCGGTGCGGCGGCTGGTGCTCTCGATCGATCCCCAGCAGCCGATCTACGACGTGCGGGCGATGGAAGAGCGGGTTTCGGGCTCTTCGTCCCAGCCGCGGTTCCTGTCACTGCTGCTGGGGCTCTTCGCGGCGGTGGCGGCGACCCTGGCCGCGGTGGGGATCTACGGCGTGATGTCCTATACCGTGGCGCAGCAGACCCGCGAGCTGGGGATCCGGATGGCGCTGGGGGCCGAGTCGTCCAATGTGTTGCGGCTGGTGCTGAACAAGGGACTGATCCTGGCAGGCGTGGGGAACGCCCTGGGCATCGGGGGGGCGCTGGCGCTGGGGAAAGTGGTGGCCACCCAGCTGTTCCAGACCAGGGCGGCCGATCCGATCGTGTTCCTGGGCGTCTCGCTCGGGCTGGTGGTGGTCGCGCTGTTTGCGACCCTGGTGCCGGCCCGGCGGGCGACCCGGGTGGATCCGATGGTGGCGCTGCGCTCTGAGTAAGGGGTCAGTGGTCAGAGATCAGGGGGCAGGGGACTTGGCTGCGATCCTGCGCTGAAGGGATTCGCGGAGGCTGACGAGCATCCTGCCCGTCTCGTCCCCTAAATGGCGCATGTTGGACAACTCGGGCTCTGCGATGAAACCGAGCAGCACGCTGGCGTCGCAGAATGTCTGCAACTCGCGGAGTGAGCCAGAAGCGATTCCAAGAAACCGGACAAAATCGCGGGTTGTGGGCCGCCCATGTCCTTCGGAGATGTTGCTCGGGATCGACAGGGCGGCCCTCCGCATCTGAGCCGTGATTCCGTAAATCTCCCGTCTCGGAAACTTTTCCGTCCGTTCGTAGGTCTCCTTCAAGAGCTGCATCGAGCGCTGCCAGACCAGCAGGTCCCGATAAGATCGAACGACTGCTTTCGTAGGTGTCGGCATGCTCCAAGTGTATCGAAGCTCACCTTAAGGCCGTCACCAGAATCCCGCAGGTACGGTCCGTTTGAATGCCGTTCCCTGACCGCTGACTCCTGACCTCTGACCCCTTCCGCACTATATCGACCGACGATATATTGGGCGTCATGTCCGAGATCGATCGCCTCCTCCCCCTGCCGCCGGCCTGGTACCACCTGCTCCTGGCCCTGACCGGCGGGGAGCGGCACGGCTACGCCCTGATGCAGGATGTCCGGCACGAAAGCGGGGGCCGGGTGCGGCTGGGGCCTGGCACCTTGTACGGGGCGCTCAAGCGCCTGCTGGAAATCGGCCTGGTGGCCGAGAGCGGGCGCCGGCCGGATCCCCTGCTGGATGACGAGCGGCGGCGGTACTACCGGCTGACCCCGAAAGGGCGGCGAGTGCTGAGCGCCGAAGCCGCCCGGCACCTCCAGCTGGTCGAGCTGGCCCGCGCCAAGCAGATTCTCTCCCGGCCCCGGCCCGCATGAACCAGGACACTCGCGGTCCAGGACTGGGGCGGTTGCTGCTCCGGCTGTACCCCCGGAATTTCCGGCAGCAGTTCGGCGAGGACCTGCTGCTCATTTTCCGGGACGCCTGGAGCCGGGCCGGCTCCGGGGTGCCCGGCACGGGAGCGCGGGTGGCTCTGGTGCTCGATCTTCTGGGCGGCGCGGCCACCGAGCAACTGGACCGGTTCCGGCGGCATCGGTCCGTTGTGCTCCCGCCGGTCTCCCGTCCTTCCTCCCCATTGACCATGCGCGATCTCTTTGCGGAATTCCGCCAGGCGGTGCGCTCGCTCTCCCGAACGCCCGGATTCTCATTTGCCGTAGTGCTGACGCTCGCCCTCGGCATCGGCGCCAACACCGCGATCTTCAGCGTGGTGGACGGCGTGCTGCTGCGCCCCGCTCCGTTCGAGGCGATGGATCGGCTCACCATGGTCTGGGGAACCGATCGCACCGGCGGCAGCCTGCGGGAGCCGGCCTCCGGTCCCGACTATCTCGATTTTCAGGAGCGAAGCAAACGCTTCGAACGCCTGGCCGCGTTCTCGCCGATCACATCCACCCTGACGCCCGACACCGGCGATCCGACAGTCGTCCCGGCCCTCTGGGTGAGCCACGAGTTTCTTCCGATGGTGGGCGTCCGGCCCTTGCTCGGGAATATCTTCGACGCCGACCAGGACCGCCCCGGGGCTCCGCCCGTCGCCCTCATCAGCGAAGCGCTGTGGACCGAGCGCTTTGCCCGCGATCGGTCGGTGGTGGGGCGCGCGCTCCGCATCGGCGACACGCCCTTCACCATCGTGGGCGTCCTTCCCGCGTCGGCCGACTTCGGAACCCTGCAGATCCTCGGCCTCGCGGCGTACCGCAGAGGGTTCGCCGACCGGAGCGGGCCGAGGCGGGTGGACGTGTGGACTCCCCTCCAGGCCAGCCGGGAAGGGAACCGTGACAACCGGCGCATTTTCATGATGGGGCGGCTGTTGCCCGGCACCAGCGTGGCCCAGGCGCAGGAGGAGATGAGCGGCATCTCGGCGGATCTGGGACGACTTTATCCTGAGTCCAACGAAGGCCGAAGTGTCCACGTTGAGCCGCTTCCGGCGGTCGTGTTCGGCGGAGTCAAGCCGGCGCTGATGGTGCTGCTTGGGGCGGTGGCGCTGGTGCTGCTGGTGGCCTGCGCCAACGTAGCGAACCTGCTGCTGGCCCGCGGTGCCGGTCGGGCGCGGGAGGTGACGGTGCGGGCGGCCCTTGGGGCCAGCGTGGGACGGCTGACCCGGCAATTCCTGATCGAGAGCGCCGTCCTCACCGGGGCCGGTGCGCTGTTGGGGGTCCTGCTCGCGCTGGGAGGGCTCGAGCTGCTGCTCGCGCTGGCTCCCGCGACCATACCCCGGGTGGGCGCGGTCGGGATCGACGCCAGAGTCCTCATGGTCACCCTCACCCTGGCGGTGGTCGTCGGGGTGGCCTTCGGCCTGGTGCCCGCGGTTCAGGCGCGCCGTCGCGGATCCAGCCTGGGCCGGGAAGGCGGCGGAAGGGGCGTCTCCTCGGGGAAGGAGCACCGGCGCTTTCGTTCCGGGCTGGTGATCGCCGAGCTCGCGCTCGCGGTCGTACTGATGGTCGGTGCGGGGCTGATGATCAAGAGCCTGTGGCGGTTGTACCAGGTGGATCCGGGCTTTCGCGCCCAGGGTGTGCTGAAGGCGGAGTTCCAGCTGCCGGCGAGCTATCCCCAGCGGCTGTCGGACTGGCCCGGCTGGCTCGAGATCCGTCGATTCAACGATGAGGTCCGCCGCCGGGTCGCGGCATTGCCGGGCGTCGTCGGGGTGACCATTGCGGGAGTGCATCCGCTCCAGGCGGGTTACACCATCCCGATAGAGGTCGTCGGAAGGGAAGGGGAGGCGGCAAACTGGCCCGAACCGTCCCTTCGACTCGTCGACTCCGCATACCAGGCCACGATGCGGATGCCGCTGATCGCGGGCCGGCCCCTCGATGATGACGCCGCCGCGGCGCCGGTTCTGGGAATCAACCAGGCGGCCCGGCGCCGCTTTTTCGGGAGCCGGAATCCGCTGGGTCATCGGGTGCGGCTGTGGGAGAGAGAGCGGACCATCGTGGCGGTCTTTGCCGATGAGCGGTTTCATGGATTGGCCGAGGCGGCGACCCCCGCGATCTATGTCCCGACCAGCCAGGCACCGGTGCCCGACGGGAGCATCCTGGTGCGGGTGACGGGTGATCCGGCGGAGTTTGCCGGCACCTTGCGCGGGGTGGTGCGTGGGGTCGATCCGACCGTCCCGCTCTCCGGGATCGAGCCGCTGGACCAGACGCTGACACAGACCACGGCGCAACGGCGGTTCACGATGCTCCTGCTGGGCGTGTTCGCGGCGGTGGCGCTGGTGCTCGCA
>DATFGC010000540.1:0-5862 GCA_035249765.1 Gemmatimonadales bacterium
CGCATCGCCTTCGAAGCCGGGTCCCTCCGGGTCCCCGACCGCCCGATCATTCCCTTCATCGAGGGCGACGGAACCGGGCCCGACATCTGGCGCGCTTCCCGCCTGGTCTTCGACGCGGCGGTGCAGCGCGCCTACGGCGGCCGGCGCGAGATCGTCTGGCGCGAAGTCCTGGCGGGGGAAAAGGCCAAGACCGAGGTGAACGACTGGCTCCCCGAAGCCACCCTGGAGGAGATCCGGTCGCATCTCGTGGCGATCAAGGGACCGCTCACCACTCCGGTGGGCGGAGGCATCCGCTCCCTCAATGTCGCGCTGCGCCAGCAGCTCGATCTCTACGCCTGCGTCCGGCCGGTGCGCTGGTTCGAGGGCGTCCCGTCGCCGGTCAAGGATCCCGGCGCGGTGGATATGGTGATTTTCCGGGAGAACACTGAGGACATCTACGCCGGCATCGAGTATCAGGCCGGGACAGAGGCCGCGCGGAAAGTAGTGGCCTTTCTCAATGGCGAGATGGGGGCCAGGACGATCCGGTTTCCGGAGACCAGTGCCATCGGCATCAAGCCCGTTTCCATCGAGGGCTCCAAGCGGCTGGTGCGCGCCGCCATCGCATACGCGATTGCCCAGAAACGCGAGAGCGTCACCCTGGTGCACAAGGGCAACATCATGAAATTCACCGAAGGGGGCTTCCGCGACTGGGGCTACGAGGTGGCCAGGGAGGAATTCAGCGGCGTGGAGATCGGTGGGGGCCCCTGGTGTCAGCTCCCCGGGGGAGTCGTGGTCAAAGACGCCATCGCCGACGCTTTCCTCCAGCAGATCCTGCTTCGGCCCGCCGAGTACGACGTCATCGCCACCCTCAACCTGAACGGGGACTACATCTCCGACGCCCTGGCCGCGCAGGTGGGCGGAATCGGCATCGCCCCCGGGGCGAACATCAACTACCAGACCGGGCACGCCATTTTCGAGGCCACCCACGGCACCGCGCCCAAGTACGCCAATCAGGACAAGGTCAACCCGGGCTCGGTCATCCTCTCGGGTGAGATGATGCTCCGGTACCTGGGATGGGCGGAGGCGGCCGACCGGGTGATCACGGCCCTGGATCGGACTATTGCCCAAAAACGAGTCACCTACGATTTTCACCGGCAGATGGACGGGGCGACGCTGCTTCGGACCAGCCAGTTCGCCGAGGCGATGGTCGAGAACATGTAGCGGCCGTCCCTCGACAGTCGGGCCCCTCGTCGGAGGTGGATCTGACCGTTCCCCCGTCGTGCGACTGCCGGCCCCCCGCGGCCCGATTCTTCCGCTCTGCTGTCTCCCGGCTCGATGATGACCGCTCTTTCATCGAGCCGGTGTTCGTTCCCGGCCTGTCTCCGCCCCCGTCGCCGAGTGCCGCACCGTCCAATTTCCGGAGACCCCATGGATCCTGAGCCGGCCGTTGCTCCGCCGTTGGCGCGCGACCTCGCCCGGTTCCTCACCGCTTTCGCCGCGGCGTTACAGCGGGCTCAGATGTACCCGGAGGGGCACCCGACCCTGGACCGGGCGTTGGACCAGATGCTGGGCGTCCTGGCCCCCCTGCTGGCCGAGCGGCCGGCCGTGACCTTTGCCGTGGCACCCACTCAGCTCTTCGTGGGCGCGGCCGCGAGCGACCCGGAGCATCCCATGCTCCGGGAAATGGCTGGGCGGCTCTTCCGGCGGAACGTCGGCAGCATCCGGCTGGCCCGGGGCATAACCCGGGAGGAGGCCGTGGCCGCGCTGGTCGTGCTTACCCGGGATGGGTCCGATCTCCTGCCCCACCGGTCCGGCCACGTCGAGGTGGAGCCGCTCAACTTCGCCGGTCTCACCCTCGACGCGCTGGAGCGCGGCCCGGCCGAAGGTTCGGGGATGAGCGGCGCGGCCATCTGGCCGGCCCTTGCCCGGGCCATCCTCGGGGAAATCGCGATTCCGGACGGCGCGCCGGCTCCCGATCCGCAAAACGTCGCGCTGGCGTTCGACGCCCTGCCCGCCACGCATGCTCGGGACGGGGCGGTCATCCAGTACCTCCACGACGCGGCGGACGCCTCGCGCGACCGGACCTCTCCCCAGGCGCAGCAGATCCGCCGTCAGGTGAGCGGATTGCTGGAGCGGCTCCGCCCCGAGACAGTGGAGCGCCTGCTGCGGCGCGACCTGGACCAGGCCGGCGGACACCGCCTGGTGCACGACCTGGCTCGCCTGGTGTCGGCCACGGGAACCCTGGGCGTGCTGCGCGCCGCCGCCGACATCGAGGGGCGGGAGATCTCCCGGCCGTTCGACCGGCTGCTCTCCAAACTCGCCCGCCACGCCGAGCAGGGACCACCCAGCTCCCGGCACCTGGCGGAGGACCAGTTCTTCGCGGTGGTGGGCGACCTGCTGGCGTCCTGGGGATCGCCGGGCCCAGCCCTGGTCGAGCCGCTGGATCATCTCCCGCCGCCGCTGGTGCCCGGTTTGAGCGGTGCCGAGGCCTACCGGAGTGATCCGATGCGGCTGGTCACCATGCAGCTCGACATGGGCTCGCTGGACGAGGCCGCCGGTCGGGCGGTGGCCCTGCTGGTCTCCCGGGGCTCGGTCCGTCCCCTGATCGAGCTGCTGGGACGGCTGCCCGCCGACGGCGCGCTGGGCGGAAGCTACCGGCCGCTGGTGGTCACCACCGAGACCCTGGCGGCGCTCCTTGCGGCCGCGCCCGTCGATGTCGATGCGGTCGAGCTTCTGGCGCCCGAGGTGGGTACCGCCGCGATTCCTCTGCTGCTCGACGCGCTGGCGGGCTCCGAGGAGCGCAGTGTCCGGCGCCGGCTGCTCCAGCTGCTGGCGCACTTCGGCAACGAGGTGGTTCCCGAGGTTGCCCGCCGGCTCTCCGGCGGGCCCTGGTATTTCCAGCGGAATCTGCTGCGGCTGCTCCAGATGCTCCCTGACCCGCCGGAGGAGTCGCTCGCGGTGGAATACTCCCGTCATCCCGATGCCCGGGTCCGGGTCGAGGGGTTTCGGCTCCTCATGCGGCATCCCCAGGCGCGGGCCCGCGGAATCGTCGAGGGACTCTCCGATCCCGATATCTCCGGAGTCCGGGTCGCGGTCATGGCGGCGGGGGAGGATTGTCCCGCCGCCGCCGCGCCGCTGCTGTTACGCGGCTTGCAGGAGCGGCGGATCGAGCCCGGTCTGGTGCCCTCCGCCATCCGCGCCCTGGGTCCGATAGTGGAGATCCCCGAGGTGGTGGACGTGCTGCTCTCCCACGCCGGGCGGAAGCTGCCGCTGGTGGGCTGGCGGGTAGCGGCGAAGTCGAAGGAGTCGCTGGCGGCGCTGTCGGCATTGGCTCGGCACTGGGGCGGGAATCCCCGGTGCGCACCGCTGCTGGCGCGGGCCCGGAGCCATCCCGATCCGGAAATCCGCGAGGCGGTACGCCCATGAGTCGCAAGGACCGGTGGCTGCACGCCTTCGGACACGCCCTGGCGGTGCATGCCCTCTACGGTCCCGGCCACCAGGCCCGGAGAGAATCCTGCACCCGGCTGCTGGCGGCGCTCCAGGAGCTGCTCCGGGCCGATCTCCGGCCGACCTTCACGTTTCTCGACGACGCGGTGATCTACCGCTCCCTTCCGGTGCACGGGTTCCGGGAATGGACCTGGGGACGCCGGCTGGGCGCCGTGGGGGTGCGGCGGCTCGAGTTCAGCGCCGAAGCCACTGCGGAATCCATCGACGCGATGCTGCAGCACCTCCAGCAGCGGCTCAACGGGGAGCATCGCGGCCCGGTGCCCCACTGGCCGGGGATCGAGGCGGGGGAGGTGAGCGTGGAGACCGAAGCCCGTCCGGTCGCTCCTCCCGCTCCGGTCCCGGCCGCTCCCGAGGTGCACCTGGGCGAGGAAGTGGAGGCCATGCGCTACGCCTGCGACCGGGTCGCGGCCCGCGAGCCGCTGCCGCTGGCCGAGGTCTCCGGAGTGGTGCGGTCGCTGAGCGTGGCGCTGCATCCCGAGGGAGAGCTGGTGGTGCCCCTGCTGTCCGAGCGGTCGGCCGATGACCACCTGGCCTACCACGCCGTGAATACCGCGATCCTGGCGATGAGCTTCTCGGAATGGCTGGGGCTGGGAGGCGAAGAGACCCGCGCGGTAGGACGCGCGGCGCTGCTGCACGACATCGGCATGGCGCGGGTGCCCGGCGAAGTCTTCCGGGTGGAGGCGCTCAGCGAAGCCGGCCGCTCCGGGGTGGCGCGCCATCCCGAAGAGGGGGCCCGGCTGCTGATGTCCCGGTCGTCCGAGCTCGACCTGGCGGCCACCACGGCGTACGAGCATCACCTCCGCATCGACGGCGCCGGATATCCGGCTCGGCGCTTTCATCCCGGGCCGCACTACATCAGCCGGGTGATCGCGGTGTGCGGCGGGTATGACGCGCTCCGGTCGGAGCGCTGCTACCGTCCCGCGCGCGACGCCGCCACCGCCCTCCGGGAAATCGAGAACGGGAGGGGCTCGGTATACGATCCGGCGATCGCGACCTCGTTTGTGACCATGATGCAGCGCTGGGGGACGCGGTGCGTAGCGGCGAGCGCGTGAGGGGAAGTCGCGGAGGAAGGGGAGGACGCGAAGACGCGAAAGACACCAGCCGTCCAGCCGTCTAGCCGTCCAGCCGTCCAGCATCCGCCGCGAAGATCACCGCCGAAATCCAGAGCAGATCGGCCACGAACAGATGCACCAGCTGCACCGCCGTCGGTGCCAGCAGGAAAAGGTTCGTAAGCCCCACCACCAGCTGCAGCAGGACCAGCAGGGTGACTGCGCGGCCCCAGCGCGAGATCAGCGCGGCCGGCCGGGCGCGGCCCACCGCCCAGACCATCCCGCTCAGATAGATCCCGGCCAGAATCGCGAGCACCGGATGGAGCACCCGGAGCCGGACCAGGTAGTGCGCCGCCGGGTCCACGTCGGCGCGGAGCCCTTCGGCGAGCGAGCGGGAGGGAAACAGCGTGTCGCCCAGCGCGGCGATCGCTCCGGTCATGCCCACCACCAGGATAGCGGCCAGTCCAACGGCCAGGAGCCACGGGGCCGCGCCGCCCCGGCGCCCCGGTTCCCTGGCCGGCGCCGGTCGGTCGGACCAGTGCGCGGTGAGCGCCAGCGCCGCGAGCAGCAGGAAGGTGTTGAGGAGGTGAGCGGCCAGGTAGGCCGCCCGGCCCAGCGAGTCGTCGTCCCCCACCAGTTCCAGCAGCACCAGCCCGGCGCCGATCAGCGCCTCGATGACGATGAACACCAGCGACCAGGCCGCGGCCGCCCGGGCCCGGTGCCCCGGTGGCAGCGCCCGCCGGCTCCACCAGAAAAGAAGAGCCACCAGCAGCAGCGCGATGCCGCTGGTGACCCGGTGGGTGAACTCGATCAGGGTAGTGAGGGCCGGATCCCGGGGGAGCATCTCCCCGTTGCAGAGCGGCCAGTGCCGCCCGCAGCCCGCGCCGCTCCCGGTGGCGCGAACCAGGGCGCCCCACAGGATCACGAACAGATTGACGGCGACGACACTCCAGGCATACCGCGTGAACCGCATGCCCCAAAGGTAGCGTCGGCTCCGCTATTCCCGAACGCGAGCCCGGAGCCGCTCCAGCGAGTCGGGAGGGAAGCCGCGCGACGCGATCAGGTTGAATCGCACCGTTCCGTCCTGCAGTTCCTGGGCAAGCAGCAGCTCGCCGAATCCGGTGCGATAGACCACCCGAACCATGTTGCCCAGGATCTCGAGCCGATCCGGGATCATGCCGTCGATCAGCCGGAGCGATCCGCCCAGAACCCGCATCGCCTCGGGGAGGGTTGCCGGCTGGGCCACGGCGAACGCTGCCCGGTCGGCCAGTGCCCCCGCCGGGGCGACCTCGCGGAGGCGGGAGCCCTCCTGACGAAGCGCCCCGAC
>DATFGC010000541.1:0-3730 GCA_035249765.1 Gemmatimonadales bacterium
GCCAGCCGCACCACCGCGCGCAACCCGTCGCGCTCCGCTTCCTCCAGCGCCACCCGGCGCCAGCTCCCCCGCACCAGGCTCTCCGCCCCGCGGCAGAACCGGGTATTTGCCTCGCTCCCGGAGCGGACGCCGGAGCATAGGTCGATGAGTGCCCGCCGGACTGAGGCAATTTCCATCGCGTCGTAGTAGGGGAGTCTCCCCAGAGAGAGGGCGAGCATGCCGCGGACCTCGGGGTCGCTCTCCTCCTGGAGCCGCTCCGAGAGCGTGGCGAGGATCGGGGTCCAGGTGGCGCCCCTCGTTGAGGAGGAATCACCCCGGAGGCCCTGGGCCGCCTGGGCGATTCCCTCGATGGCCGTGCTGCGCATGCCGGGGAACGGGGAGCGGAGAATGGGGAAAAGAAGGCTCGCCAGCGCGGGACGCTCCAGCCGTCCCAGGGCCCGCGCCGCTCGGCGCACCACCATGGAATCCCGGTGCGCCAGCGCCTCCCGGAGCCGGGTCACCTCGCTTTCCTCGGGGGCGCGGCGGTCCTCGATCTGGAGGATTTCCTCGAGCCAAACGGACGATTCCCCCTGACGCGCCGGGACGGTCTGGAGTGCCAGCAGGGCGAATACGAGGGGAAGTCCGGGTCGCATCAGCCGCGCTCCGAGAGGGATTGGGGGGTTTTCCCTATTGTGTTCATAGAGAAGATGCTTAACTTTTCCTCTCGGCAGTTCTTCGTAACGCCCCCGCAGTCCACGTTCGGACCCCTGACAGGAGAAGTCTCGATGGCGAAGAAGAAGAAGGCCGCCAAGAAGTCCGCCAAGAGGAAGGTCGCGAAGAAGACCGCCAAGCGGAAGCCGAGTGCGGCGTTCATGAAGCCGATGCAGCCCAGCGCCGCGCTGAGCGAAGTCGTCGGCTCCAAGCCCATCCCCCGAACGGAAGTGACCAAGAAGCTCTGGGCCTACATCAAGCGGAAGGGGCTCCAGGACAAGAAGAACCGCCGGAACATCAACGCCGACGCCAACCTCAAGGCGGTCTTCGGCGGCAAGAACACCGTCAACATGTTCGAAATGACCAAGCTGGTGAACCGGCACTTGAAGTAACCGGGGAAAACCCGGGGAAACCCGGGAGAATACAAGGGGAAAACAGGGGGAGGACTGGGTGACCGGTCTTCCCCTTTCCCGTTCCCCGTTCCCCTGGTTTTCCCCCAGTTTTCCCCTGGTTTTCCCCTAGTCTTCCCCTGATTCTCCCCGCGCCACCGGCGACAGCCGGTCAAACCACGGCCGGGCCTCTTCCAGCTGCGCGGCCAGCCGGTAGAGGGTGGCCTCGTCGCCATAGCGCCCGATGAAGTGCATCCCGATCGGAAGTCCCGACGCACTCCAGCAGAGCGGCACCGACATCGCCGGCTGGCCGGTGGCGTTGAGCACCGGCGTCCAGGGAATCCACTCGAACACCTTGTCCGCGGTCTGCTCCAGCACGTGGAGCCAGCGCAGCAGATTCCCCGAGCCGATCCGGCCCAGGATATCGAGCGAACGCTCTTCGCCCGGTGTGGGCTGGAGGGCGCCGGTCGGAAAGGGCGGGCTGCTCACCGTGGGGGTGAGCACCGCGTCGTAGCGCTCGAAGTAGGGACTGGTCTGCCGGCCCACCCGCTGGAGAAACCGAATCGCCCGGGCAAACTCCGAGGCGGGAATCGCCCCGCCCAGCCGGGAGAGTCCCCAGGTGGCGGGCTCGAAGTCGGTGCGCCGTCCCCGTCGCCCCAGCACCAGCTCGGCGTCGTCGATGTCGCCCCGCAGCTCGGCGCACACCATGGTGAGGAAGGCCCGGCAGAAGCCGGGACCGTCGATCGCCGGCGAGGCTTCCTCCACCTGGTGCCCCAGTCCTTCCAGCAGCCGAGCCGTCTCCGCGAGCGCGGCCAGACAATCGGGATGCACGGTGCCCCCGAGCCAGGGGACCGGGCTGAACCCGATCCGGAGCATTCCGGGAGGATGGGCCACTTCCTCCAGGAAGGGCCGGGCCGGCTCCGGGGCTACATAGGGCGCGCCCGGGTCGGGGCCCTGGGTGGCGTCGAGGATCGCCGCGCTGTCCCGCACCGAGCGGGTTACCACGTGCTCCACCACCGCGCCGTGCCAGATCTCCCCGAAGTCGGGGCCGGTAGGCACCCTGCCCCGGGTGGGCTTCATGCCGAACAGTCCGCAGCAGGAGGCCGGTATCCGGATCGAGCCGCCGCCGTCGCCGCCGGTGGCCACCGGCACCATCCCGCTGGCGACCGCCGCGGCGGAGCCGCCGCTGGAGCCCCCGGCCGTCCGGGTTAGGTCCCAGGGGTTCCGGGTCGGGCCGCACAGCACCGGCTCGGTGAACGGGGTGAGCCCGAATTCCGGGGTGTTGGTCTTTCCGAGGAGCAGGAAGCCGGCCCGGCGGTACCGGCGCACCAGCTCGCTGTCGTGGGGGGAGACGAATCCCCGCAGGAAGGGGCTGCCGCACCGGAACGGCTCTCCCGCCACCGTGGAGACCAGGTCCTTGAGCAGCAAGGGGACCCCGGCAAAGGGACCCTCGCCCCCGGCCCGGGCCGACCGGCGGGCGGCATCGTCCATGCGATGGATCACGGCGTTGACCCGGGGATTCAGCCGCTCGATCCGGCCGATCGCTGTCTCCACCAGGTCGGCCGGAGCGACTTCTCCCCGGCGCACCAGGGCGGCGAGCCCGGTGGCGTCGTGGGCCAGGTACTCTTGATCGGAGAGCGGCATGACGGATATGGTCCTCTTCGTCGCCTGAGGTAGACAGGAGTGTCCCCAATGATGGAACGGAACCCTCAACGGTGGCTGGGGCTGGCTCTGCTGCTCGCAGCCGGCCTGGCCGCCCCGATCACGGCGCAGCGCCAGGTACATACCGTCCGCGGTCTGGTCAAGGATACCGAAGGCGCGCCGGTCGCGGGGGTTGAGATCATCCTCGAATCCCCCCGGCGGACGACCACCACCGGCGCCGACGGCCGCTTTTCGCTGGACAGCGTCCCCGAGGGAAGCCGGCGCCTCATGGCCCGGCGGATCGGCTATCTCGCGGTGAGCCCGAGGTTCGAGGTACCGCAGGCCCCCGGCGCTTCGCTGGAGATCACCATCCTGGCGGCGCCCCAGCAGCTCCCCCCGGTAGTGGTGGAAGTGGAGCGTCCCGGTATCTACGGAGTGGTGGGCGATACGGCGTACCGGGCGCTGGCCGGCACCCTGGTCGAGGTGCTGGGAGCCCGGATCGCCGACACCACCGACTCGCTGGGACGGTTCTCCTTTGGCGAGCTCAAGCGTGATCGTCACTATGTGATCCGGGTGTCCAGGGTGGGGTACCTGGCCCGGCTCATCTCGGTGGACCTGACCAACCGGGGCCAGGAGTATTCGATCTTCCTGTCGGAGTACAAGCGGGGCAACTACGACTGGGCCAACTCGGTGATGGCGGCCGGCGCGCTGGCCGATCTCTCTGCCCGGCTGGCCATGGAGCCCAAGCGGACCCGGATGACCCGGAAGGAGCTGGAGCGCTACGGGACCATGGCGGTGTGCGACATCCCCCGGATCCGCTCGGTCGTAGGTGAGGACCCCAACATCATCTATCAGGGCAACAATTGGCTCCGGTCGGCCAATCTCTGTGCCTTCAACGCCGACCAGATCGACCTGCTGGAGTGGGGCGGCGATCCCTGCCGGGAATCCTGGAAATCCATCGCGGAGGTGCTGGGACAGTATTGCGGCCCGCAGCGGCAGACTTCCCTGTA
>DATFGC010000542.1:0-4275 GCA_035249765.1 Gemmatimonadales bacterium
CCGCCGGCGTGCGAAGCGGCCGGTGGCGGCGGGAGCGGCGCGGCGAACTGCCAGATCAGGACTGCGGTGACCGCTGTCGCCGCCAACAGCCCGGCCCCTTGGGGCCACTTCCGCGAGTGCGCCGGATAAAACGGGGAGGACGGGTTCATGGCACGACTCCAGAGTTGGCGGGCATCAGGGCGAGCGCGGTCAGCGCCTCGAGCTCGGCCACCGTCCTGGCCTGCTCGGCTTCGAGCTGGATTACCTGCAGGTCGTATCGGGATAGCGCCAGCTGGGCCTCGAGCACCGCCTCGAAGCCCACCCCGCCGGTCCGGTACGCGGCGAGCGACGAGGACGCGGCACCTCGCGCCTGGGGCAGAATCGTCCCGCGGTAGAGCTCGCGCAGCCGCCGGGTCCGCTGGTAGTCCGCGACCAGCTCCCCGATCCGGGCTCGGGTGTCCGCCTCGACGGCGCGCAGGTCTGCCTGGGCGGCGGAGGCCAACGCCGCGGTCTCCCGGCGCATCGCCCCCTGACGGCTTCCGGCCCACAGGGGAATCGAGGTCCCCACCATGAGCGACAGCATGTGATCGGTTCCCGGCTCGCCGATCATGGGCTGGCGGCCATAGGCCACGCCGAGCTCGAAGTCGGGCCAGCGCTCGAGACTGGCTACCCGGCGCCCCGCCTCGGCGGCCGCCACGCGTTCCCGGGCCGGAGCGGGCCCGGGGCCGCCCCGCAGCGCCGCATCCACCAGGACCGCGGTGGGGGGCAGAGATTCGGGGAGGCAGGGCGGAAGCACCGCGGCCACCGGCACATCGTCCGGCCGCAGCAGCAGCGAGTTGATCCGCATCGCGATCCCGGCCCGCATGGCCCGCATGCCGATCAACTCCTCCTCCAGCCGGGCCAGCTCGATCTGGGCCCGCAGCACGGAGGACTGCGCTCCCGAGCCCACACTGTACATCGCCCGAACCACGCCCTCGATCTCCCGCAACAGCAAACCGTTGCGATGGAGGGAGGCGACCGACCGATCGACCCGGTCCAGCTCGAAGAACTCAGCGGCGGCACGGAGCCGGACCGCGGATCGCCGCTGCGCCCCGCTTGCCGCGGTGACCCGGGCTTCCGCCCGCGCTCGCGCCGTTGCAGCCGCCAGCTTCCCGGGAACCGGAACCATCTGCATCAGCTGGATCTGATCCATCGCCAGCGGCGAGCGCTTCCCGAACCCCGGCAGGGAGCGATTCATCAGGCCGAACTGAATCCTCGGATCCGCCAGCCGGCTCACCGGCCCGACTCGTGCTTCGGCCGCGAGCTGCTCTGCCTTCGCGGCGGCCAGCTCGGGGCTGATGGCCTCGACGGCAGCCAGGAGGTCGGCCAGCCGCCAGGGAACCGGCAGGGTATCGGCCGGCGCGCCCAGCGTGCCTGCCAGCAGAATTGCCGCGAAATACATGGGCTCCTCGAGAGTCGAATGACGCCGCTCCGCGCCGTCGCGGAGCTGCTTCGGGCTCAGAGGAGAGGAATGGGAGGTGGGGTCGGAGGAATGGTGCTGCGCGCAAGGATCACTGGCGAATACCCCAGAGCCCCGCAGGCATCCGCGGGGGCCGGCGCCGGCAGAATCCCGCGAGCAGTCGGGCTGAGGATAGACACGGCAACGCAGGACATGGCGCCCGAGCAGGGGAGCGCCCCGCACTCGGAGCAGGGACCGGAGGGGAGGCACGCGGGCGCCGGCGCCACCTGGTGGGTGGCCTCGCGGGAGACCGAGGCCGGAGTCGTCTCGCCGCAATGCCGGCTCCCGGTCATCGCCACGGCCGAGCCTGGAATGGCGAGAGACCCCGCCAGCAGCAGGCCGAACCACGTCACAGCAACATGCCGCCGGGCCATCATCGAAGGTCACCCCCAGGGATCTGCTTCCAATCAACCAGCTGGAGGGTGAAGCAACTGTGAGGGACTCGTTAAAGAACGGTTCAATGGGGTGGAAGCTGGGCGGTGGTCGCCATGCCGTGCAGCACCGCGGCGGCATGCATGACCACATGAGACAGGAGGGGCGCGATGGGGCTCCCGGAGGCGAGATAACTCAGCGTGACGATACCGTTTCCGATCAGGGGCGCGACCAGCGCGGAGCCACGGAATTCGGTGAACCCGAAATGGTATGCGGCGGTAATGAACAGGCTGGCGAGCAGCGCGGCGGCTCCCCAGCGCAACCTCGCGGCCGGATTCCGGAGCTCCTCGGCCGGCCGGGATCCGTACACGGCGAGCACTGGAACGACCGAGAGAAGCAGGGCGTCGGCGATTCCGTAAACGCCACCGTCCCAGAGGAGCGCCCAGGCCAGCGCGCCACCCGCCGGCCGGGGTGACGCCGGCTGGAGCAGGACGGTTCTCGCGAGCAGCGCGCCCGCGAGCGCGCCGACGAGCAAGCCGGCCGGCCACCGGCGGCGGAGCTGGATCCGCGGGTCCATCCGCTCGGTCCGGAGAAACCCGGCGCCGAAGCCCGCCACGATCGCCGCATAGAATCCCACGAAGGCATCGCGAGGGAGACCCAGCGTCGACGCAAGCAGC
This sequence comes from Gemmatimonadales bacterium, assembly GCA_035249765.1. Lineage (GTDB taxonomy): Bacteria > Gemmatimonadota > Gemmatimonadetes > Gemmatimonadales > GWC2-71-9 > JABFSM01. Next base: position 2,527 of record DATFGC010000542.1, read on the forward strand.
GCCGCGCTGACGAACCCGAGGAGCGCCGCCCCGAACACCCAGCGCAGGCTCACCTTCACTCCCCGCACAGGGCTGAGCCGGGCTTCAGCCCGGATTACGGTTTCCTTCATGGCGAGACCGGTACGATGACGGGGTCCACTGCAAGGAGCGCCGGATGATCACAGTGTCCGAGGTCATGACCAGGGAAGTGATGATGCTTCACGCCCAGACGACCCTGCGGGACGCGATGGCGTATCTCGCGAATCAGCATGTGTCGGGCGCGCCGGTGGTCGACGCCCTCGGGCACCTGATCGGCGCGATTTCCAGCTCGGACCTCATGCAGGCCGAGTCCGAAGGGGTCGACTTCGATGCCACGGCCGTCGATGAGGTGATGACCCGCAAGACCCTCACGGTGAGTCCAGAGACCGAGCTCCGGGAGGCGGCACTGGCGATGGAGTACGGCGAGGTGCACCGGCTGTTCGTCCAGCGGAACGGGACGCTGGTCGGCGTGATCTCCCGCAGCGACGTGAGCCGGGCACTGGCCACCGGACGGGTCTGAGCTACGCCGCCAGCGGGTGATAGACCAGCATCGGCTTCTCGCTCCCTCGCAGGACACGGTCCGCGACGCTCCCGGCCACCAGCCGGCGCAGTCCCTCGGCACCGTGGGTGGCGAGGGCCACCATGTCAAACCGGCTTTCCTCCAGTACCGCCAGAATCCCCGCCGCGGGTGTCGAGGCGGTGGTGACCCGAGTCCTCACCAGGAGACCCATCGCGCGATACAGGCGGGCCAGCTGCTCAAGCCGGAAATGCGCTTCGTCGCTGCGCCGGGCCACGATCGCGGGGTGTTGCGGCAGGGGGGGCGGCAGCTCCGGTTCGGCGAAGCCGAATCGCGGCGTCACCACGGTCAGCAGGGTGATCGTAGCCCCCATCAGCTGGGCGACCCGGAGCGCGGACTCCAGAATGGCCTCGGAGAACGTGGAGGGATCCAGGGGCACCAGAATGTTCCTGATCGGCGCCGGGGGGAAGACGGCCCCGAGGCGGCGGGGCCGGACCAGAAGGACCGGGCGGGCGGCGTGCCGGATCACGTAATCGGCGACGCTCCCCAGCCAGACCCGTTCGAGGGCACTCCGTCCGTGCGTGGCCATGACGATCATCCCAGCGTGGATCCGCTCCGCCTCCCGGCAGATGGCTTGGCCGGCGGGACCTTCCACCAGCCCATGCCGGACCGGACCATCACCCACGTTGCCCAGCATGGCCGCGGTCCGCACCAGATACATCTCGTCGTCCCGGCGGCATTCGTCGCCCAGGGAGGCCAGGGCGCTGGCAAGCTCACCAGGCGGATTCCCGGTTGGATTGGGCAGGTCCGCGGTGATCAGGCAGAGCCCGCCCCCGGAGCGGGTCACCAGCTGCTTCGCGATCGGCAGAGCCGCTTCCGCGAATCCGGATCCGTCGAGCGGGACCAGTACGGTGCCAAGCATGGAACGTCCCCCGCGTTGCAGTGGGATGAGTTGGTACAAAAGTGGGCTCCCGGATATGAAGGGCGCGTGAAGCGGGCACGAACTCCCCACGACAGGTGGCGGCCATGACGGCTCCCGGCTGGAACCGGCTGGTGCTGGCCCGCCCGCTCGCGGCTGCCGCATTCCTGGCCATCGGGCTGCTGCTCTCCATTCCCGCATCGCCATCCATCTCCCCTGTCTCAGTCTGGACGGCGGGGCTCTGGCTCCTCGGCCTCCCCCTGCTCTATCGGACCCTGCGCGGAATGCTGCGGGG
>DATFGC010000543.1:0-11554 GCA_035249765.1 Gemmatimonadales bacterium
AGACCCGCTGGTGGCGCCCCTGCGCCGGGCGGAACCTGAACGGGGAATTCAATGTCCCCTCGGTGGTGGATACCGAGCTCGGCACTATCCGGGCGGTGATCGGATCGGAAACGGAGGTGAAGCTCACCGCGGGGGGCAGTCCCCTCGCCGTGCCGGACGGACAGACCATCGCCGAGGCACTGGATGTCCAGCTGCTGGCTCCGCGCGCGACGGTGCGCGCGCCCAGGGCGAGGCTGACCCGCGAGGGGCGGATACTCCGAATCACCCCCCTGCCATGAGCGGGGTCAGCCCTTGCGCTCCATGTACACCGAGTCGGCGGGGCCTTCCGCAAAGCCGAACTTCCGGTAGAGTGCCTGGGTGTCCTTGGTGAGCAGCGCCATCCTCCGGAACCCCTGCAGCTCCGGGTGGGCCAGAATGCATTCCACCAGCAGGCGGCCGATCCCTCTGCCTCTGGCCGCCTGGCTCACGATCACATCGGTGAGGTACCCATAGGTCGCAAGATCGGAAACCACCCGGGCCAGTCCCACCAGCTGCCCATCCTCATGGACCGCAAAGACCACCGACCCCCGGAACGCGCGCTCGAACTGTTCTCGCGGCATCTCGCCGGCCCACCACGAAGTCTTGAGCAGGCGATGGGCCTGATCGAGGTCGATCGCGGCGCGGTCCGTGGTCACGGTCACCCGGCCCCGGACCCAGCGCTGCGGAGTATCGGGGAGGCAGAGCGGACTCATCCGGGCAGGAGTCCGCGAAGGGCGGTCGCATTCTCGGCAAGGGAAGAGCCGGCGGCGGTCATCCGGATTCCCGCCCCGCAACGGCGATCATGGCCGCCAGGGCGCGCTCCACGTCGTCGTCGGTGGTGGCCCAGGAGGAGACGCTGATCCGCATGGCGGTGTGTCCCTGCCATTCGGTGGCCCCGCACCAGCAGGTGCCCTCCCGCTGTAATCCGTCGGTGATCCGCCGGGTCGCCTCCCCGCTGCCGAACGAGACCAGGACCTGATTCAGGCGAACCTCGTTGAGCACGTCATAACCCGCATCACGAAGTCCCTCCGCCAGCCGGCGGGCGTGCCGGCAGGTCCGCGCGATCAGCTCGACCAGGCCTTCCTGCCCCAGCCCGCGGAGCGCGGCCCACACCTCGACTCCCCGGGCCCGGCGCGAGGCCTCGGGAGTCCAGGACATCGGCTCCCGCCCGGCGTCGGGCACGAGATAGGCCGCCTGGAGCCGCATGGTCTGCCGGTGCGCCTCGGCATGGCGGACAAAGGCGAGCCCGCAGTCATAGGGAACATTCAGCCATTTGTGCGCGTCGGCGGCCCAGGAGTCGGCGGCGGACATTCCTCGGACCTGGTCCCGGTGCCCGGGCGAGGCCGCGGCCCAGAGGCCGAAGGCGCCATCGACGTGAACCCACGCGCCGGTGCGCTCCGCCGCGGCGCAGACCGCGTCGAAGGGATCGAACGAGCCGGTATTGACGTTCCCCGCCTGGGTGCAGACGATGGTGCGCTGGTCCAGCGCCGGGAGCCGGTCGGCGCGCATCCGGCCCTGGCCATCGGTCGGCACCCGGATGACCCGATCCCGGCCCAGACCGAGCAGCGCCAGGGCCTTGAGGACCGATACGTGCACCTCCTCGCTCACCACCACGGTCAGCTCCGGCCCGCCGAACAGGCCGCGGGCGTCGGCGTCCCACCCGGCGCGCTCGAGGAGCGCATGCCGGGCCGACGCCAGGCAGGTGAAGCTCGCCATGGTGGCGCCGGTCACGAATCCGCCGCTGCTGGAAGCGGGCAGGCCCAGCAGCTCCAGCATCCAGCGGAGCGCGATCTCTTCGAGCCGGGCGGCGACCGGCGACATCACCCGAAGCGCGCCGTTCTGATCCCAGGCCGACGCGAGCACGTTCGCTGCCCGCGCGACCGGCAATGCGCCGCCGTTTACAAAGCCGAAATAGCGGCCGCCGGCGTTCGCCACCGTGCCCGGCGATCCAACCTCGTCCAGCAGGGCGAGCACCGCTTCCGGGTCGGTCCCGGTGACCGGGAGCGGCCCGTCGAGCCGGGAGAGCTGCGCGACCGCGGCGGCGCTCGGCGCCACCGATCGTTCCCGCACCCCGGCGAGGTACGCCGCCCCCCGCGACGCGGCGTCGAGGAACAGGGCCCGCTCGCGTTCCTGAGGCATGGCCGTCTCCCGCACGTCCCGGTTCATGGGCGTACCCGGCTGTGCCCCACGCCGTTGGCATCACCGGTCACGTCCATGGCCAGGTAATAGACACACGGCGTGCGGCCGGGATTCCGGAAGCCGTGCTCGCAGTCCCCGTCGTAGTAGATGCTGTCCCCCGTCCGCAGTTCGTACGGCGCGCCGTCCAGCGTCAGCACCAGGGTGCCCTTCTCCACCGCCACGTACTCCCGGGATCCGCGGGCGTGGGGCAGAAAGACTCCGGCATCGACCCGCGGCTTCAGGGTCGTTCGCATCAATTCGAACTCCACCCCGGGCAGTACCGGCGACAGGATCCGCCGCTGCCAGCCGGAGGGATCCCGCGCCACCACCTGGCGGGCGTGACGCAGCAGAATCACGCTGGAACGGGTCTCCCGGTCCATCAGCCGGGACAGGCTGGTGTCGAGCGCGGTCGCGATCCGGTCCAGCACCACGACGGTGGGCGCCTTCGCCCCCCGTTCGATCGCCGACAGCATGCTCGGGCTCACCCGGGCCCGGGCGCTCAGCCCCGCGAGGGTGTGCTGCCGGCGCAGCCGCTCGGCGCGGACCCGGCTGCCGAGCTCGGCCAGGAGCGATTTGGAGTGGCGGGGGCGACCGCGACGGGGGACCATGGCAGCACTATAGTAGAGTTTGTGCACTATAGTGTCAATCGGGCTCGGCTCCGGCCGCAGCACCCGTCCTGAAACGATCCCGGCGACAGCACGTAGGGTAACGGTACCATGCGCATCCCCGATTTCCGTTATGCTCTTGGCGCCGTCTTTCTGGCTGCGGCCGGCCTGGGGGCATCCCGGTCCGGAACTCCCCAGCAGGCCGTGGACGAGCTGCTCGCCGCCGACCGGGCCTTCTCGGCCGCAAGTGCCGGAACCGACGTGGTCTCCGGCATCTCCGCGATGTTCGCCGCCGACGTGATCCTTCCCCTCCCCGGGGCCAGGTTCGCCGACGGCATCGCGGCGGCCCGCGAAGCGCTGGCGGCCGACCCCGAAACCACCGGCGCCCGGGTGGAATGGGCTCCGATTCGCGGCGGGATCTCGGCCGACGGGCTCCACGGCTTCACCTTCGGCTACCTGAAGCTGCACAAGGCCGACCGGACCATCGCGCCGGCCAAGTATCTCGCCTACTGGATCAAGACGGCGGACGGCTGGCGGGTAGCGGTGTACAAGCGGAGCCGCCGTCCCGACTCGCTGGTTTCGACGGTGCTGCTGCCGGCCGCGCTTCCCCCTCGCCTGGTGGCACCATTCACCGACGGCGAGGCGCTGGAGGCGTTCCGCACCAGTCTCGACCGGACGGAACGCGACTTCTCCGATGAGGCCCAGAAGATCGGACTGGGCGCCGCGTTCGCCAAATACGGCAGCGCGGATGCGGTCAACATGGGGGGACCCGCCGCCGCGGCGTTCGTGATGGGCTCGGAGGCGATCGGGCGGGCGGTTTCGGCCGGCGACCCTTCCGGCGGAAGCCCGGTGTCCTGGGCGCCGGATCGGGTGATCGTGGCCTCGAGCGGGGATCTGGGCGTGACGATTGGAATCATCCGGCCCAACGCCAGGCCCGCGGACGGCTCCAAGCCCTCGGGATTCGCCTTCTTCACCATCTGGCGCCGGGCCACCCCGAAGGATCCCTGGCGCTACGTCGCCGAGTAACTCGCCCTACTCCGCCCGCAGCGCCTCGAGCGGGTCCGCCCGGGTCGCCCGCCGGCCCGGAATCGCGCTGGCGATCACTGCGATGGCCAGTATCAGGAGCCCGGTCACCCCATAGACCAGCGGATCCCGCGGCGAGGTCCGGAAGAGCAGCTCGCCCAGCTGCCGGGAGAGCGCCAGGGCCAGGGCGCACCCGAGCGCCACGCCGATCACTCCCGCCGCCAGTCCGTTCCACAGTACCAGCCCGAGGAGTGTCCTGGGGGACGCGCCCAGGGCGGCCCGGATGCCCAGCTCGCGGCGCCGCTGCGCCACGGCATACGACAGCACTCCGTACAATCCGATGGCGGCAATCACCAGGCTCACCGCGCCGAAGGCGGTGAGCAGAGAGGCGCCGAGCTGCCAGGACCGGGCCCGCCGGTCGATCAGATCCTGAAAGGGGAGAATCCTCACATAGGGAAGGTCGGCGCGCAGCGGAAGCAGCGCCGCGCGAATTGCCTCCATCGCCCGGTCCGGCGCTGCCACGGTACGCACCAGAAGCTGCTCCGGGACCGCATCTTCGCCCTGGAGCAGGCCCAGCGGGGTGAAATAGAGGAGGAAGGGACGAGCGTTCTCGTCCAGCGCCTGCCGATGCAGGTCGGCCACCACGCCGACCACCCGGTGGCAGATCCGTTCCTCCCCGAGCATGAGGCACTCGCCGATGGCGCTGCGGCCGGACCACAGCGTGCGCGCGGTCCGCTCGGTCACCACCGCCACCGGCTCGGCCCCGAGTCGGTCGTCCGCCGCGGTGATCAGCCGTCCGCTCAGCAGACGGACGCCAAGCGCTTCCAGCGCGCCGGCGCTCACCCGGTTGTAATACGGCCCGCCCCCGGCCAGCCTCGGAATGCTGTCGAGTCCGCTCACCTGCGCACCTTCCGCCCAGCTGGTGAGGAACGGCGCTCCGATACTGGCTCCCGCCGCCACGATTCCTGGAGTGTCGGAAAGCCTTTCCGCAGCCTGCCGGTAAAAGTCGGCGGTTTCCTGGCTGTTCGCACCGAACGAGAGCAGGTCGACCGACACCGAGGAGAGCGCCTCGGGCTGGAATCCCAGATCGAGCTCGCGCACTTCCCGGATGCTGCGAAGGAACAGTCCGGCGCCGATCAGGAGCGCGGTGCTCAGGCTGGTCTGGAGCAGCAGAAGACCGGCGCGCAGTCGCCTGGAATGCCCCCCGGTGTTCCGCTGCCCCCCGTGCAGCTGGCTGGCCACATCGATTCGAGAGGCCCGCCAGAGCGGCAGCAGACCGGCCGCCACGGCCGAGAACGCGGTGGCGGCGAGGGTGAATGCCAGCACCCGCGCGCTGAGCGCACCGTCGGACCACGCGGTGTTGGGCAGGATCAGGGCCCGGACCAGGTCGCTGCCCCATCGGGTTACCGCCAGGCCGGCCAGGGCGCCTAACCCGGCGAGCACCAGGCTTTCGGTGAGCAGCTGGCGCAGCAGGCGGCCCCGGGAGACGCCGAGCGCGAGACGGACCGCGATCTCGCCCCGGCGGACCAGGCCGCGTGCCAGCATGAGGTTGGCGACGTTGGCGCAGGCGATGATCAGGAGAATCACCACCACGCCGAGCAGCCAGGCCGATACTCGACCCACGCCGCTGTCGGAGAGCAGCCGTCCCAGGCGCGCTTCCGCCTTGCGATGGAACTCGCCCCGGTCGGTCAGGTGGAAGCTCCGGTAGGCCCGGGTCGCATCCAGCTCGGCCTCGGATTCGGCGATGCCGGGCTTGAGCCGGACGAACGTCTCCAGCCATTGCGAACCCCGGTCTTCCCGCCAGGTTGACTCCCCGAAGACCCCCAGCGTCCGGGTCGACAATGGAATCCAGAGGTCCACCGAAGCGAACTCGGTGCCGTTGAAACCGCGCGGGGTGACGCCGATGACCTGGTAGGTCTGATTACCGAGCCGGATGCCGCTGCCCACCACCGCGGTGTCGCCGCCGAATGCCGACTGCCAGAAGGGCCACGAGAGCACCGCAACCGGCGCTCCGGATGGCGGCGCGTCCTCCGGCTCGCCGAATAGCCGGCCCAGGAAGGGTCGGACCCCCAGCAGCGAGAAATACTGGCCAGTCGCCAGGGTCACCCGGACCGGCCGGGCCTGGGCGCCGGTTCCGTAGGAGTAGACGGCTTCGTCCATCGCGGCGACCTGCGCGAAGCTGCGGGTGCGGTTCCGGAAGTCCACGAACGACGGATAGGACATCGAAGGCCGGGGATCGCCCAGCCCGTTGATCCAGCGTGCTATCAGCATCCGGCGCACCTGCTCCGGTTCCCCGATCCCCGGAGGCGGGCGGAGCAGCAGCCGGTCGGCAATTCCAAACATCGTGGCGTTGGCACCGAGAGCGAGCCCCAGGGTGAGAATCACCACCAGGGCGAATCCGGGCGCCCGCCGGATGCCCCGCCAGGCGTGGCGCAGGTCCTGTCCGATGGATTCCATGGTCGTGCTCCCGAAGCTGATGGCGCCCGGCTTCCCGAGCCGGCGGCGGACGGTACCCAGCACCCGGGTGGCTCCCAGGCTGGCCTTGGCGAGCCTGCCCGAGACTCTGCGGCTGCCTGCGGCGGAAAGCTCGTTGGCGAACTCGGTGGCGCTCGCCGTGCGGCGCTGGGGGGAGAGTGCCATGGCGCGGGCCACGGCCGCATCCACCGCTGCCGGCACCTCCGGGGCGTATTCCCGAATCGGCGGCGGCGGCGCGATGAATCGCCGGGAGACCACCGCCTCGGTCGTGGTGCCTTCGAAGGGCTGCCGGCCGGAGAGCATCTCGTACACCACGCAGCCCAGGCTGTATACGTCGGAGCGGGCATCGAGATCGCGTTCCCCGCTCGCCTGTTCCGGACTCACGTAGGCCGGTGTGCCGGCCGAGAGGTCGAGCTCGCGGCGCAGCGTCCAGGGCAGCACCTCGCTGTGCAGCTTGCGGGCGATCCCGAAATCCATCACGTAGGGATGGGCTTCGTCGCCGAGGAGAATGTTCTCCGGCTTGATGTCGCAGTGGAGGATCCGGTGCTCGTGGGCGTGGCGAAGCGCGGCGGCGATGCTCCCGGTCAGCCGGATCACGTCATCGGCTGGAAGCCGGGTCGCGCTGGCGAGGCGAGCCCGGAGCGAACCGCCCCGGATCCAGGGCATGACGTAGAAGGGGTGCCCGGCCGCTTCACCGGAGTCGAACAGCGGGAGGATGTGCGGGTGCTGGAGCTGGGCGACCGTCGCGATCTCGCGAAGAAACTGCGCCACCCCGATCCCGGTGACCGCCTCTGGGGAGATGACCTTCACCGCCAGGGTGCGACCGTGCCGGACGTCGCGGGCCAGGTACACCGCGCCCATTCCGCCCTGTCCCAGCTCGCGATCGATCAGATAGCGGTCGGCGATGGCGCGGCGAAAATCGAGATCGGCCCAGGGGGCGATGCCGGTTTCGATCTCGAACAGCTCGTCGAGCGGCAGTTCCAGAATGTCAAGCATCCGCTCCCGGGTCCGGGCCGAGGGGTAGGGATGCTTACCGTTGACGATTTCCGACCAGTGCCCGCGGGAGAGCCCGAGCTTGAGCGCCCAGTGGTTCTGGCTCAGCGGACTCTCGGCCAGGAGCTGCTGGAGGCGTTGCTGCCTGAGGCGGACGCGCATCCGCCCAACCTAGGGGACGGCGGCCGGGTCGCGGAAGGACCCGGTGCCTACAAAGTGTTCGTGATCGTTCGAAACCCGCTCGAGCGGGGCCTCCACCGTGTCAGAGGGACACGAATACCCCAGCCGCCCTGATACGCCGGGAGCACCGATCGCGGGGGATGACAAGCGGTTATCGTGCGGCCAGGTTACTCCGGTTCAAAAGGTCCGAGTCTTGCTCGGGTGGCGGTCCATGTCACAGAACGTGGTTCCCGTCACCCTGGGCAGCCCGCGATTCAGCCGGAGGGATCTGGGCTCGCTCCGGGTCACCGAGGCGGTGTTCCCTCCCCGGGCCGAGCTTCCGCTCCACCGGCACGAACGGCCCGTCATGGCGGTGATCCTCGAAGGCTCCTGGGACGAGCGGATCGGCGGGCGGCTGTTCGACTGTCTCCCCGGCTCGGTCCTGATCGAGCCGGCCGAGGAGCGGCACGTCAACCGGTTTCACCAGGCGGGGGCGCGGGTCCTGGTGATCGAGCCGGAGCCGTTGAGGGAGGAGTTGTACCGGCCCTGCACCCGGCTGCTCGAGGAAGTGGGATGTTTCAATGACTGGGGCGTCGCCGCGCTGGGGCGGCGGGTGGTGGCCGAGATGAGCAGCCCGGACGATGTCTCGGGGATCGCGATCGAGGGACTCGTCCTCGAGATGCTGGCCCATGCCGCGCGGAAGCGCCGACGTCCCGAAGCGGGGGGGACGCCGGCCTGGTTCCCCCGGGTGCGGGAGCGCCTCCACGCGGAGTTCTCGAGGCCGCTCCGGCTCGCCGACCTCGCCGACACTGCCGGGGTACATCCGATGCACCTCGCCCGCGCCTTCCGGCTCCGGACCGGGATGTCGGTGGGGACCTACCTTCGCCGGCTCCGGCTCGACTGGTGCGCCGACCGGCTGGTGACCACGAAGATCCCGCTGGCCGAGATCGCGTTGCGGGCGGGATTCGCAGACCAGAGTCATTTCACCAGGACCTTCCGGCGCTACACCGGCGTCACACCCAGGGCATACCGGACCACCCGGAATGGGCGGGCCCATTGAGAGGGCCGGGGCTGCTCGCGGCCCTGGCGGTCGCGGCCTGCTCGACGACCGGGTCCGCGCCGGTTCCAGAGCCCCGCGCCGGGCCACTCCCTCTGCCGCTGCTTCCGGTCTCCCTGGACGACACCGCCGACTATTCCGACCTCGAGCCGCTGGGCCGGGCCATCGGGAACCGGCGCATCGTGCTGCTGGGCGAGAACGGGCATGGCGTCGCCGAGTTCACCATGCTCAAGAGCCGGCTCATCCGCTACCTGCACCAGCGCAAGGGCTTCGACCTCGTGGTGTTCGAGAGCGGCTTCTACGAATGCCACCGGGCCGGTGACAGCCTGCTGTCACGAAGCGCTCGCGATGCCTTCCGGGGCTGTCTGAGCTACGTCTTCGAGCACGCGGAGCTGCTCCCGCTCTTCGAGTACTTCCGGTCTCACCGGGAATCCGCTGTGGCCCTGGGCTTCGCGGGTATGGACCTCCAGACCCAGGGAGCCGATTCCCGAACTCGCCCCGAATTCCTGCGCAGCGGCCTCCGCTCCTCCGATCCCGGGCTCGGAGGTCGTTTGGCCACGGCCGACTCGACCCTGCTCGAACGAACCAGCGCGGGCACCGACAGTCTGCGTGCCTGGGTCCGGACTCAGGGTCGCCAGGCTCGAGCGCTCTATGATTCCGCCGCGCCGCTGGGCGGCGGCGCATTGCGCTGGACGATCCAATCTGCGTCCGCGCTGCTGGACCGGCTGCTGACCCGGGAATCGAGCGGTTCGGCCGGGGCGGCCCCGGCGCGATTCTACGCCCTGCGCGACAGCTGGATGGCCCGCACCGTCTCCTGGCTTGCCGACTCGCTGGGGCGGTCCCGGAAGGTCATCGCGTGGTTGCACAACGACCACGCTCGCTACACAGAGTTGGTGTCGCCGGGGGGACCGGTCGAGGCGGCCGGAGGACTGCTGCGACGATCCCACCCGGAATCAGTTTATTCCCTGGGATTCTTCATGGGCGGCGGCAGTGTCGCGGACAATTCGCGGCGGGTACGCGGCGTAGCCACACCGCCGGAGGAGAGTATCGAGACCGAGCTCGGAAAGTCGGGGTTACCTGCCGGGTATCTCCTGATCACCGGCAGTGGCATGACACCAGGGCGGGTCTGGGCGAACGGGATCCGGCGCTACCTTCGCGCCGGATTGACGGTGGACAGCCTGGTTCCGGCCGAGGAGTTTGATGGGCTGGTCTATGTTCGCACTGTCAGGGCGCCGTCATATCGTCTCCCCTAACCGCACCGGTCGGCCTCACCTCCCGCCGGCCGCTTGCCTTCGAGAAACGCCCTGATCAACCCCAGGGTCTCTTCGGGGCGTTCGTAGTGGGGCCAGTGGCCCGCACCCCGGATGACGGCGAGCCGCGCCGAAGGGTGCCCGGTCAACCATTCGCAGTTGCCCGCCAGCGGGGTGTTGTCCAGCTCTCCATGAATGACCAGCCGGGGGACGCTCACCCGGTCCAGATCGGCGCGCCAGTCCATGCCTTCGATCGAGCCGAGCAGCGCGCCGAAGTAGGCCCCGATCCTGCCGGGCCATTCGTTGGGCCACTCGCAGACATCGGGGGCGAGCCGGGCCAGGCTGGTATCGCCGAATGACGCCCTGGTGGAGAGCTGGGCCCGGGCCCGGCAGAGCCCGGCTTCGTTCCCGGTGAACTCGCCGGCGCGCACCCGCTCGTTGAGTCGGGCAGCCGCGGCACTGTCGGTCCGTGCCTGCCGGCTGGTCATCAGCGACTCGGCGTAGGGCACCCACCTCGGCGCCACCGGGGCGAGCTGCACCAGCCGGGTGACCCGGCCGGGATGCCGCAGGGTGTAGACGAACAGCTCCATCCCCGCCCCCGACCAGCCGATCAGCGCCACGGAGTCGGCCCCCACGGCCTGCCGGACCGCTTCGACGTCGAGAAAGAGGTGGCTCAGCGAAATCTTTTCGGCCGGCACGCTGTCGGATCGGCCCCGGCCGCGCTGATCGTACAGCACCAGGCGCCGGCTGTCGCTCGCCAGGGCATCGAGCCGGGTTCCGTGCATGTGGGCGTGGGGCGCCAGGACCGTCGCCGGGCCGGAGCCGACCACCCGGTAGAAGATCCCGACACTGTCCGAGGTCACCGCGAATTCTTCGACGATGCGCAGCGAGGCCAGCGAGGCCTCCGGAGAATCGGCGCCGCAGCCCGCTGCGAAGAGCAGCGATACCAACGGAGGCAAGATCTTCAGCATCCATCCTCCAATAGGCGGTTCCCGCTCACCGCTTACCGCTCACGGTTCCCCGTTCACCGTTCACCGTTTTCCAGCCCCAGCCGTCCTCGAACCTCCTGACGGTAGCCGCGGCTCACCCGGAGCCTGGTCCCGTCCCGCAGCACCAGGGCGTCCTCACCTGCCGAGTCGGCCTCGAGCCCGGCCACCCGGTCGAGCTGGACGATGGCGGAGCGGTGAATGCGGACGAATCGCTCCGGATCGAGCCGTTGCTCGACCTCGTGCATCCGCATTCGCACCAGATGACGCTCCTTCCCGACGTGAAGGGTGAGATAATCGCCCGAGGCCCCGATCCAGTCCACTGCGCCTGTGTCGATCACCGCGATGCGATCCTGGTGGCGTGCGGCAAAACGCCGGATCGGTTCCCGGCTCATCGCCGGAGCCTCCAGGGCCCGGATCAGGGCGCCGAACTGGCGGCGCCACGATTCGAAGGTCCGGCCCTTGAGGAGCTGTCCCGCCCGATGGAGCGCTTCCTGAAAGCGCTCGTCGGTGAAAGGCTTCAGCAGGTAGTCTATCGCGCTCGCGTCGAACGCGTCGAGGGCATACTGCTCGTAGGCGGTGGTGAACACGATGGCCGATCGCTCGTCCGGCGGGAGCTGCGCCACCACCTGAAGCCCGCTCTGGCCCGGCATCTGCACGTCGAGAAAAACGATGTCGGGTCGAAGGGCACGAAGCGCCGCGAGCGCCGCCGGTCCCGAGTCGCATTCCCCGACGATCTCGTACTCCGATCTCCCGGCCGGAAGATCCCGGATCCGGGCTCGCGCCGGCGCTTCATCGTCCGCAATAAGG
>DATFGC010000544.1:0-4437 GCA_035249765.1 Gemmatimonadales bacterium
GGGGATTGGGAGTTGGGGGTTGGGGAACTGCCTTTTGTTTCATATTGAAACGTTATGGGCTAACTTCGATAACCTCCTTGCCACGCTAGATTTGGGTCATGGCGGAACCGATCCCCCACTCCTGGCTGCACCACCTCGCCGACGAGGCGGATGCCGCGTTTCTCTACCGGGAGCTGGCCCGGGCGGAGCCGGATCCTGCCCGCGCCGAGATCTACAACCAGCTCGCCGGCGTGGAGGACCGCCATGTGGCGGCCTGGCGCCGGCTCCTGGCGGAGCAGGGACACGAGGTGGGGCAACCCGCGCCGTCCCGGCGGGCCCGATTCACCGCCTGGCTGGGCCGCCGAATCGGACCCCGGTTTCTGCTGCCCTTTCTGCTTGAAGAGGAGGGGCGGGAGGTCAAGAGTTACCTCCAGCTCTACCGCGAGGCGCCGGCCGGAGTGGCCGGTCCCACCGCGCTCAATCTCGCCATCGAATCAAAGGGCCACGCGGAGCGGCTGGCCGGGCTGGTCAAGGGCGCAAACAGCGAACCCTGGCACAAGACCGGCGCCGGCGGCTTCCTCCGAAACGTGGTCTACGGATTCAACGACGGGCTGACCGCGAATTTCGGGCTGGTGGCCGGCATGGTGGGAGCCCAGTCCGCGCTGGGCGGGACCGGCCATGCAGTGGTGGTCGCCGGGCTCGCCGGGATGCTGGCCGATGCGCTCTCGATGGGATCGTCCGGCTATCTCGCCGCCAAGAGCGAGCGGGAAGTTCACGAGCACGAAATCGCGATGGAGCGGGAAGAGATCCGGCTGATGCCCGAGCTGGAGCGGGAAGAGCTCTCGCTCATCTACCAGGCCAAAGGCATTCCCGCGAGCCAGGCCGGCGAGCTGGCGACCGCGGTGATGGCGGATCCGGAGCGCGCCCTCGAGGAGAAGGTGCGCGAGGAGCTCAAGATCGGGGAGCCGAGCAGCACCCCGATGCGGGAAGCCTGGGTGACCGGAGTGGCCACCGCGTTCGGCGCCTTCATTCCGGTGGCTCCGCTCCTGCTGAGCACCAGGCCGTGGGCCATCTGGGCTTCCTTCGTGGTGGCGATGCTGTCGCACTTCGCGGTGGGCGCGGCCCGGAGCTTCTTCACCGGCCGGAGCGTCTTCCGGAGCGGGCTGGACATGTTTCTCGTCGGCCTCGGCGTAGCGGTGGTCGGCTACCTGATGGGCGACTGGATCGTGACGATTCTCTGAGGACGACCATGCGTGCCCTGCTGCTTTCTCTCCAGCTGCTGATCTTCGCGGCGCCGGCCGCCCAGGCCCGGCAGGATCCCGAGTTCGGCCGGCTGGTGGCTCGGCTCTCCGAGGCGGGCGGCTTCTTCGACAGCGATAACCTGGTGTCGAACGAGACCTCCTACCTGCACGTGATACCGGCCTTCAAGGCGCTCAAGGTGCAGGGCGGGGCATACCTGGGCGTGGGACCGGAGCAGAACTTCTCCTACCTGGCGGAGATCCGGCCCGAGATTGCGATCCTGATCGACATCCGCCGGGACAACATGCTGCTGCACCTGCTGTTCCGGGCGATGTTTACCGCCGCCCGGAACCGGCTCGACTATCTCTGCCTGCTCTATGGCCGTCCCGCGCCGGCGGACCTTTCCCGGTGGACCAACCGGCCGCTTCCGGAGCTTCTCGAGTATATCGACCGCACCCCGGGCGATTCGGCGCTGCACGATCTGAATCATACCGGGCTGATGGGTCAGGTGGAGCGGTACGGGGTGCCGCTCTCCCCGCTCGACCGGCAGACCATGCGGCGATTCCACGACGAGTTCTTCGCCGCGGGGCTCGAGCTGCGTTACACCAGTCTGGGGCGGGGGCCCCGCCCCGGCTATCCCTCGGAGCGCCAGCTCTACCTCGCGACCGATCTGGAAGGCCGGCAGGCCAGCTATCTGGTCACCGAAAGGCGGTTCCAGGTGGTGCGGGCGCTGGAGCGCAGCGGCCGGGTGATTCCGGTCGTGGGTGACTTGTCGGGGCCCAGCGCGATGCGGGCCATCGCCGCGTACTTGCGGGAGACCGGCCGGCCGGTTTCGGCGCTGTACGTTTCCAACGTGGAGATGTACCTCTTCCGGCAGGGCAATTTCGGGCGCTACGCCGAAAACGTGCGGAGCCTTCCCGCGAGCCCCAGGGGGGTCATCGTGCGCAGCTACTTCGGACGGGGCGGCATGATGGTGGGCGGGAATGTGATGGCCGACTGGCCCCGCCCGCTGGATGGGCACCTGAGCGCGCAGATTCTCCAGCCCCTGCCCGATTTCCTCGCCGTGAGCGCCCGGGGCGACTCGGTGACCTATCGCGACATTCTCACGGCCGGCGCGGTGGATCTTCGCGCGCCGCGCCGCCGCCGGTAGAGGGCGACGCGCGTGACACCCTGGGTCCTCCGCCTGATCGTCGCGAACGTCGTGATGTTCTTCCTGCAGCAGACCGCCCCGCTGATCAATCAGATGTTCGTGCTGGTGCCCGCGCTCGGGCTGGTACGGCCCTGGTCGTTCGTGACCTACATGTTTCTCCACGGCGGCCTGGGTCACATCTTCTTCAACATGCTTTCGCTGTTCTTCTTCGGGCCCCGGCTCGAGTCGCGGCTGGGAGGGCGCGCGTTTCTCGGGCTCTATTTCACCAGCGGCATCATGGGCGCGGTGCTCTCGATTCCGTTCACGCCCTACGCGCCGATCATCGGCGCCTCGGGAGCGGTGTACGGGGTGATGCTGGGCTATGCCATGTTCTGGCCCCGGGACCAGATCCTGATCTGGGGGATCGTGCCGGTCGAGGCGCGGTTCCTGATCGTGGCCATGACCCTGCTGTCGCTCTTCGGCGGCTTCTCCCCCGGCTCCGGCGGCATCGCCCACTTTGCCCATCTGGGAGGCTTCGTCGGCGGCTACCTGTTCATCAAACTGATGCGGCGGGGCAGCGGCGCGGCGAAATTCCGGAAGCAGGCAACCACGATCACCCGCAAGATCGAAACCCCGGCCGGCTCGCTGGATCGCTGGCGCCGGATCAAGCGGGACGGGCTCCACGAAGTGAACCGCGACGAGCTGGACCGGATCCTCGACAAGATCAGCGCGGCCGGGATCGGGAGCCTGACGGCGGGGGAACGCGAGTTCCTCGACCGGTTCAGCGCCCGGTAAACGGTGAGCGGTAAGCCGTGAGCGGTGAGCGGGAAAGGCACTCACCGCTTACCGCTCACTGCTCACCGCTCACTGTCTAGGGCTTCCGCTCGACGGGAAGCTCCGGGCGGCTGGCCCAATCGTTCATGGAGCCGTCGTAGAGCCGGACCGAGTATCCCAGCAGCCGGGCGGCGAAGTAGAGCGCGCTGGCCCGGCTCCCCACCCGGCAATAGGTGATGATCTCCCGGCCCGGGGCGGCGCCGGCCGCGGCGAAAAGCTGGCGCAGCTCGCCCTGCTCGCGAAACTTCCCCTCGTGAATGAGCTCGGTCCAGTCCAGCCGCACCGCGCCCGGGATGTGACCGGGCCGGGCCACTCCCTCCTCCTGCACCGCTCCATCGAACTCCTGCCGGGTGCGCGCGTCGAGCAGCAGCACGGCGGGATTGGTGCGCCCGGCGTTGACGTATCCGGCATCGGCGAGCAGGTCGGGCTGGAGTCGCACGGTGAGCGACGCGGGAACGGGCGCGGGGCCGGCCTCCGCGGTGGTGGCTCCGCCGGCCCGGACCCAGCTCTCCAATCCGCCGTTGAGCACCGAGATCCGGTCTCCCAGTCCGAGATACTCAAGGGTGAAGAAGAGCCGGGTGGCCGGGAGGATCTCGCCGTAGATCACGATCCGGCCGCGATCGCCCACGCCGAGCGATTCGAACAGCGAGTCGAGCCGGGCCACCGGCGGGAGCTCGGTCAGCAGATCGCCCTGCCGCGCCATGTACTGGGCGATGGGGACGAACCGCGCCCCGGGGATGTGTCCTGAATCGAAGCCCGCGCGGGTCCGATCGGGGTGGAGAATCACCAGCCCGGAATCGGCCCGATGCCGCTTGAGCCAGTCGGCCGACACCAGGGAACCGGGCGGGGGCTCCCGCTCCCCGCAGGATTCCTGGGCGGGGAGGACCGGCGAGGCCGTAAACGCCACCAGCGAGACGAAAACGCCGGCAGCCAGCAATCGAGAACGCATTGGTCAGTCCGGCTTCGCGGCAGGGTTGACCACCGGAAGCTCGGCCCGGGCGGCCCAGTCCTGGAAGGAGCCGTCATACATCTTCGCGTCGTAGCCCAGCACCCGGGCCACCAACCAGACCAGCGAGGCCTGCTGCCCGATGTGACAGTAGGTGACCACGGTCTGGCCGGGCTGGACGCCCGCCGCGGTGAACTGGGCCTGGAGCACTGCGACGCTGCGGAACTTGCCGCCGGAATCCACCATGGTGGTGAAGGGCATGCTCACCGCGCCCTTGATGTGTCCGTTCCGCCCCTGCCGGGTTTCCTTG
>DATFGC010000545.1:0-5042 GCA_035249765.1 Gemmatimonadales bacterium
GGTGCCCCCGTAGACCACCAGGTCCTCGGGTCGCTCCGCCACCTCGGGGTCGAGGTTGTTCATCAGCATCCGGAGCGCCGCTTCCTGGTGCCAGCCCTTGCAGGAGAGCCGGGTACCGGTGGGCGCGCGAATCGCTGCCGGGGACAGCACGGTCATGCCGGGGCTCCGCGCGGGGGGGAGGTTTCAAAGATACCACGGGCTTGATAGGCGGACCGCCCCGCCGCATATTGTCCGGACTCGTAACCCCGGTCTATCCGTGCGCCCCCCGTCAGGCTGTGTCAGCTGCACATGAATCGAGGCGTGTTCCACGTGTCGAAATCACACGTTTCGGCCGGCTGAAAAGCCCTTGCCCCTGAGAAACGCACCGTACCGGAACCCCGGCCGCGGCACACTGCCTGCCCTCCCGGAGAGCACGGCAGACCGGCTGGGTCCGGCCCCCCGCACCGATTTTCACCACACTGAGGGATCGTTCAACATGACCATCGCGGCTCTTCGCAGTCTCGCACGCCGCCCCCTGCTCGGCCTGATCCTCCTGCTCGGATTACCCGGCCTCGCGGCGGCGCAGGGCATCATTTCCGGGCGGGTGACCGACCAGGCCAACGGCAACCCGCTGGTCGGAGCGCGGGTGATCGTCGTGGGCACCAGCCTGACGGCGTCCTCCAATGCCGAGGGCCGCTACCGGATCACCGGGGTCCCCGCCGGCACCTTCCAGGTGCGAGCCTCCCAGATCGGTTACGCCTCCGGCAACAAGCCTGCGACGGTCACCGACCAGGGCGCGGTCACGGTGGACTTCGGCCTGGTGCTGACCCCCTACTCCCTCGATGAGGTAGTGGTCACCGCGACCGGGGAACAGGCCAAGCGGGAAGTGGGCAACGCGGTGTCGACCGTGGACGCCACCCTGCTGGTCGCCAACGGCCCGGTCTCCAACATGAACGATCTCCTGGTCGGGAAGGCGCCCGGGGTGCAGGTGCTGCCGGGCAGCACCACCGGCACCGGGGGGCGGGTCCGGATCCGGGGCAACAGCTCGCTGTCGCTGTCCAACAACCCGATCTACGTGATCGACGGGGTCCGGATGGTGAGCGACGTGGGTTCCCAGAGCATCGGCATCGGGGGAAGTGCGCCAAGTCGGGTGAACGACCTCAACCCCGAGGACATCGAGTCCATTGACGTGGTGCGGGGGCCCTCCGCCTCGACCCTGTACGGCACCGACGCCGCCAATGGGGTGATCGTGATCAAGACCAAGCGGGGCAAGGCGGGCCGCGCGGTATGGAACGCGTACGCCGAGCAGGGGTACATCACCGACGGGAACAAGTACCCGACGGCCTACCGGGGCTGGCGCACCGGCACCACCAACGCGACCAATTCGACGGTGCGGAACACCACCCAGTGCCTGCTCTCCCAGGTGGTGACCACCAATGCCGCGGCCCGCTGCGTCCAGGACAGCGTCAGCTCCTACAATCTCTGGGAGGACGAGCAGGTTTCGCCGCTGGGCACCGGCGACCGCAACCAGGTGGGTGTCAACGTGAGCGGAGGCAGTGATGCGATCCGCTATTACGTCTCCTCGGAGTGGGAGCGGGAGCTGGGCGTGCTCCAGATGCCGGCGATCTTCGAGCAGCGGATCCTGGCGACCCGCGGCATCAGCGAAGTGTCGGGCGAGATGATGCAGCCCAACCACCTCCGCCGGGTCAACCTCCGGGCCAACCTGAGCGCCAACATGAGCGACAAACTGGACGTGCAGGTGTCCAGCGGCTTCGTGACCAGCTCGCTCCGGTTGCCCCAGATCGACAACAACGCCTTCGGGGTCGGGTCCAACGGCTTCGGCGGCCCCGGGTTCAAGAACTTCCTGGTGGATCCCGACGGGACCGCCGGTCCCGCCCCGGAGCGCAACAACTTCGGATTCCGGGCGGCGACTCCGGATGAAATCTTCTCGGTCATCCATTACCAGGACGTGAACCGGGCGATCTCCAGCGGGACCCTGAACTACCGCCCGACCTCCTGGCTCTCCGCCCGGGCGACCGCGGGGCTCGATTTCATCTCGCGGGTGGACACCGAGCTGTGCCGCCGGGACGAGTGCCCCTTCATCGGGACCTCCCGCACCGGGTTCAAGCAGCACAACCGGACCACCTTCTTCGTGTACACCGGGGATGCCTCGGCGACGGCCTCCTACAAGCTCACCGACAACGTCCGGGCCAAGTCCATCGCGGGAGTCCAGTACAGCAAGGACAACAACACCCGGAACATCGCCGGCTCGGAGAACCTGGGGCCCGGCTCGACCACGGTGACCGCGGGCTCGATCCTCAACGCCGCCGAGGCGACCACCACTACGGTCACCCTCGGGTTCTACGCCTCGCAGCAGTTCGCCTTCAAGGACCGGCTCTACCTGACCGCCGAGGTCCGCTCCGACCGCAACAGCGCCTTCGGCAACCTGTACGACCGGGTCTACTACCCGAAGTTCGCGGTATCCTACGTGCTGTCCGACGAGGCGTTCTTCCCCAAGTCGAGCACCCTGTCCAGCCTCCGGCTGCGGGGCGCCTGGGGCGCCTCGGGACGGCAGCCGGGCGCCAACGACGCGCTGCTGTTCTTCTCCCCGCTCACCACTAACGTGGACAACCAGGACACCCCGGGCCTGGTGCTGAGCGCGCTGGGCAACCCGCTGCTCAAGCCGGAGCGCTCCCAGGAGCTGGAGCTGGGCTTCGACGCCGCGCTGCTCAACAACCGGGTGAACCTCGAATTCACCTACTACGACAAGTCGAGCAAGGACGCCTTGATCAGCCGGATCATCGCACCCTCGGCCGGCACCGCGGCGTCGCGCTTCGAAAATATCGGCGAGGTGCGCAACCGGGGCTTCGAGGTAGCGCTCAACACCACCATCCTCGACGGCCGGAACTTCACCTGGGACCTGACCGCCAGCGGCTCCTACAACCGCAACAAGATCGTGAGCATGGGCGGTCTGCCCCCCAGCCGCGGCACCACCACTTCGGACATCGAAGGCTACCCGATCCAGGCCTGGTTCCTCCGGCCCTATACCTACCGGGACGTGAACGGGGACGGGATCATCCAGGGGGACACCGCGACCGCGGTGCGGGAGCTGTTCGTGGGCGACACCACGGTCTACGTCGGCCCGCCGATCCCGCCGGCCGAGCTCTCCGCCTACAGCACGATGACCTTCTTCAACCGCAAGCTGGAGATGCGGACCCTGATCGATTCCAAGCTGGGCGGCTACCAGCTCAACGGCACCGAGCGGATCCGCTGCCAGAACCGGCTCAACTGCCAGGGGGTGGTGAACCCCAAGGCGCCGCTCTCGGAGCAGACCCGGGCCATCGCGGTCCGGGTGCACCCCAGCGCCACCCAGTACGGCTACGTCGAGAAGACCAACCTGCTCCGGCTCCGGGAGATCTCGCTGACTTACTATCTGCCGGACCGGATCGCCAGCTACTTCTCGGCCGGCCAGATCAGCTTCACCGCGGCGGGGCGGAACCTGGGAATCCTGACCGGGTACTCCGGCATCGACCCCGAGGGCGGCTATTTCGGCGACAACATCGGCGTGCAGAGCGACTTCCAGACCCCGCCCCCGCCGACCTATTACACCTTCCGCATCAATGTCCGGTTCTAACATGGCCTACACACGGCAAGGACTCATGACCATCTCTCGGACCGCACGGATCGGCCTTGCGGTCGTGCTCGGCGTGGGCCTAGGCGCCTGCGACAGCGTGCTCGACGTCCATGATCCGGACATCATCGTGGACGCCGGGTCCGCCGCGGGTGCAATCGCGCTCCGCAACGGCGTCATCCTGCGGTTCAACCAGGCCATGGACGGGTCCGGCGATGCGCCGGACGGGTTCTTCCTCATGGGGGGGCTGCTGGCCGACGAATGGCGCTCGGGCGACACCTTCGAGCAGCGCAATACCACCGATTTCCGGATCGTGCAGACCACCAACAGTTTCATTTCCGACCTGTTCCGCCGGGCCAACCGGGTCCGCAACGAGGGCCAGGCCGCGATCAACGCGCTGCGGCAGTATTCCCCCACCCCGCTCTCGAACATCGGCCAGATGTTCGCCTTCATCGCCTTCGCGGAAAACCAGATCGGGGAGTTCTTCTGCAACGGGATCCCCTTCACCGAGCTGGACGGGAACCAGATCATCTTCGGGAACCCGGTGCCCTACGATTCGGCGTTCAAGCGGGCGGTCAATCACGCCGATTCGGCGCTGGGTTTCATCGGGGGACCCGACAGCGCCCGGATCCGGCAGTTCGCCTCGGTCATCAAGGGACGGGCCCTGCTGAATCGCAACCTGCCCGCCGCCGCCGCCGCCGCGGTGGCCGGGGTCGCGACCGGCTTCCAGTATCTGAGCACCCACTCGGTCAACGCCACCGACAACGTGCTCTGGCTCCAGTCCACCAGCCTCCGCAGACTGGTGATGGGTGACAACGAAGGCGGCAACGGGCTCAACTACCTGAGCGCGGCCGACCCCCGGATCCCGACGGCGCTGGTGGGGAACTCGTTCGACAACTCGCTCCAGGCCATCTCCGCCCCCACGTTGTGGAACGAGCGGACCGATCCGGTGATCATCGCCTCCGGGATCGAGGCCCGGATGATCGAGGCCGAAGCCGCGCTCCGGACCGGCGACGTCACCACCTACCTGGCCAAGCTGAACGCGGCCCGCGCCACCGTCCCCGCCCTGGCGCCGCTGACCGATCCGGGCAGCACGGTCGCCCGGGAAGATCTGCTCTTCCGGGAGCGGGCCTTCTGGATGTTCAGCACCGGGCACCGGCAGGGCGACCTCCGCCGGCTGATCCGGCAGTACAACCGGCCCGAGAACACCGTCTTCCCCACCGGAGTGTGGTTCAAGGGCGGACCGTACGGATCGGACGTGAACTTCCCGATCCCGTTCTCGGAGACCAACAATCCGAACTTTGTGCAGTGTACTGACCGGGTAGCGTGACAAGTGGTCAGTGGTCAGTGGTCAGTGGTCAGTGGTCGGTGGTCGGGTCACCTGACCACTGACCACTGACCACTCTCCACCCACCCTTCAACGCCCCTCCCG
>DATFGC010000546.1:0-18328 GCA_035249765.1 Gemmatimonadales bacterium
CCGAGTGGCACACCCGATGCATTTCCGGCCGGAAGGCTGGTCATTTGGGGAGCGTGTTATGACCCGCGGTCGTCTCTGTTTGGTCTGCTCGTCCCGCCTGGGGGTGTACCTGGTGGCGGTCCTGCTGGTCCGGTATGCCGCGACCCCCGCGGTCTCCTTTCCGGTGCTCGCGGTGCTCGGGCTGGGCGTCCTGCTCGAGCTGTTGAGCGGAGCCTCCCGATGGCGGTAACCCGGACCGCGCCCCGCACGACCGTCTCCCGGCAGATCTTCTCCCTGGCCCTTGCCGAGAGGCTGAGGAGCATTCCGTTCGGCGGAGCGCTCGGTGTGGTGGCCGCGGGCACGGCGCTCTGGCTGGCACCGGAGATCCTGCCCGCGGGGTGGAGTCCCCAGTCCTTTCTGGCTTTCGGCATGGGCGCCGGCATCGTCGCCGACCGGCTGCTGGCGGCGACGATCGGATGGATCGTGAGTCCTCTGCTGCGCCACCTCTCCTCCCGCTGGGAGGCCACCCTCCAGCTCGGCAAGCTGGAGCGCTATCAGCGGCGCGGCACCATCGGGGGTGCGGATGGAAAGCGGATTGCGCTTCGCATCGCCAAATCCGACGTCGCCGGCGACAAGCCTCCCCGCTCCTGACCCTCACCGGCTCTCCGCGGTGCCGGGGCGGGTCGTACATTTGCGGAGTGGCAGGACGCAGGTCGGCAGGTCGGCAGGGACCAGCCGTCCAGCCGTCCTTCCCGTCAGCGCAAAAGGTGCCGCCATGATTCCCGCCGTCGCTCAGCTCCTCTTCGCCTTGCTCCCCGGTCCTCCCCAGGACTTCTCGGCGTTCGATGCCTGCGCCCTGTACACTCTCGAGGAATTCGCGGCCTTCGCCCGTGATGACGGGCGCCGGCATCGCCCGACCTCTCGCGCCTCCAACGGGGTCAGCACCAGCACCTGCTGGCACGGTACCCGCTTCGATTCCCTGTCGCTCAAGATCATCGTGCAACGGGGCAACAGCCCCGCGGACCTGAAGATGATGGTCGCCGCGCTCAAAAGGGTCGCCGGTACCGCGCCGGGACCTCCCGCCGCGGTCGCCGGCCTCGGGGACGAAGCCTTCTGGGGACAGATCGGTCCCTCCAACGGACAGCTGCACATCGTGCTCGGCAGCGATTTCCTGACCGTGCAGACCTGGGGCAAGGGAGCCGGCGCGGGTACCCTGCCGAAAACCCTGGAGCTCGCCAGGGTGATCGTGGAGCGGTTCCGCACGCTGCGCTGATCTCCTGACGGTTTTCGCGTTACCCTCGCGCAAAGCGGGTGGGCAGATCCGCCCCGCCTTCACCCGCCGAGCGTCGAGGAGGCCGTGGGAATCAGCAAGCAGTCGGTGATCACTGCACTCCGGGCCACGGGAACCAGAGATCCGGACATCCTGGAGCGGAAGCGGATCGCGCTGCGCTCCGCCGCCCGATCCCCCTGGTTCGCCGGCGGGGCTCTCCTGGTGATCGGGGCCGCCCTCTGCTTCCTGTCTCCGGGATTCCTGGCGGGAATCCCGGTCATTCTGGCGGGCGCGGTGTTCGGCCACCGCGGGTGGCGGAATCTGCACGCTGTGGAAGCCGGCTACGCCGAGTTCGTCAACTCTTCGGGCCGCTGAACCTCGCTGTCACCGGAGAGAGAGGGGGGGCCGGCATCATGCACTGCACCCACCGTATTCATCCCGCACCCGTGGCGGGGGCGCTGGTCGCGGGCCTTGCTCTCGCCGGTCAGGTCGCCGGCCAGGCCACCGGGTGCGGCGGGCAGACCGGCTGCATCGAGGTGCCATCCTTCATTGCTACGGTGACCGGCTTCCGCCCCGCGGTGCAGGGCAGCACGCACACCGTCGCCCTGACCCTCCAGTTCCGCAACAAGTCTCCCCGCCCGCTGGTGGTGGGCTACCTCGAGAATACGGGAGTGGCGACCGATGATCGCGGCAATCGCTACACCATCGCGTCCGGCGAAGTGGGAGGGATCGGAGTGGTCAGCAACAACAGCTTCGATCCCCGGTTCGTGCTCCAGCCCGGAGAAGCCGGCGAAGTGAACCTGCAATTCGTCTCGGCGGGCGTCGGCGGCGCCGGGGGAACTACCTGGAACATCGAGATCGGGATCCGGGAGATCGACAAGCTGAGCGAGAATCAGTATCGGCTGGGGAAGACCCACCTGCTTCAGTTCCGAGGTTATCGCGGGGGCGGGCCTCCCGGGAACCCCTAGTCGCAGGCGGTATCGGGATGGAGGGTGATGCTCAGGCTGAGCAGCGCGGCTCCAGTGGCGGTCCGGGTCTGGAACAGCAGGACCTCCCGTCCCCGCCGCGGATCGGCACACTCGCTCCAGTTTCCGGGCTGCCGCTTTTGCCAGGAGGGAAGCGCGACCGCCACCTGCGCCTCGAGCCGGCTGAAGCTGACGCTGTCGGCCTGGGGGCCCGGCAGCGCGAGCGGGAAGACCGCCACGATCGTCTTGCCCGGTCGGCCGTCGGCATGCTGCCGGGCCAGCACCGAAATGGTGCTGGCCGAGAATGCGGTCGCACTGTCCAGGTCGGTAGCCAGCAGAAATCGCCCCCGCCAGGAATCCACTCCGATCGAATCCCCGCGCAGGAGAGCGAAGCCGCTGCTCGCCTGGGCCAGCAGATATCCGAGCCGCTCGGAAAAACCGGCCGGAGGCGGCGTCGCGCTTTGCGCCACCGCGGTGATCGGCGAAATCAGCAGCCCGCAGGCCAGGACCCTACCAGGAACGAGCAGCATACAAGGATGACGCGTCCCGCCGGGGGACCCCGCACACCCGGGGTCCGATTAACGGTCCGATGGTCGATCTCGCTGTGTGTCCCGGCCCTCGTCTGCCGTCAGACTTTACTGTAGCGGTCAGGACCTGCCGGGGGTGGCAGGCCGCACTCACTACTCCGAAGGAAGGCCGCACCATGCCCAGAACCTTTTTCGCACCGGCCGCACTGCTCGCGAGTCTCGCCGTCATGGGACCGCTGAGCGCGCCCGGCATCGCGCAAACAGTTCGTCAGCCCCAGCCGGGATTCAATCTCTTCTCGGTCCAGCAGGATGTAGAAATCGGCCGCCAGTCGTCGGTCGAGGCCGAACGACAGCTCCGGCTCCTCAACGACGCAACCACCAATGCCTACTTGACCCGGATCGTCAACCGTCTCGCCCTGCAGGCACCGGGAGCCAAGTACCCCTACCGGATCAAGGCGGTGAATGCGGAGGAGATCAATGCCTTCGCGTTTCCCGGTGGGCCGATGTACGTGAACCGCGGCCTGATCCAGGCCGCTCGCAGTGAGGCCGAGCTGGCAGGCGTACTGGCACACGAGATGGCTCACGTGGCGCTGCGGCACGGCACCCACCAGGCCTCCAAGGCGTATCTCACCAAGGGCGGCCTCGGGCTCCTGGGCGGGTTGCTGGGCAAGCCCACTGGAACCACCGGTCAGGTCCTCAATGCGATCGGCGGGGTGGGGCTGAATGCGGTCTTCATGAAGTTCAGCCGGGATGACGAGTACCAGGCCGACCAGGTCGGGGCCCAGATGATGGTCCGGGCCGGCTACGATCCGGTGGCCATGGCCACCCTCTTCGAGGTACTCGCGATGAGGTCAAACCGGGAGCCAGGCAAGCTGGAGCAGTTCTTCAGCAGTCACCCGCCGGCCTCCGACCGGGGCGTGAGGATCCGCCGTCTCGCGTCCACCCTGGGCACCGGGAGCACCCAGGTCGTCGGCAACTTCGCCGGCCTGCAGACCCGGCTCAACCGGCTGGGCAATGCCCCACCCCAGGTGATCGGCAGCGCTGCACCGGTCATCGATGACGAGTCGGTCCAGCCGGTCACCATCGCGGTCGAGCCGCCGTCTGCACGGTTTGCGAGGTTCTCCCATCCCAATGGGTTCTTCACCATCGATTACCCCAACAACTGGCGGGCCTACAGCACCGGTCTCGCAGTTTCAATCGCGCCGGAAGGCGGGGTAGCCAGCCGGAGCACCGGAGTGCAGACTCTGCATTACGGGGTAATCGTCAACCACTACGCTCCCTTTGAGGGCGAGTCGGACCGCTGGTCGGCGAGTCTCCAGCGGAGCTATGCACCGTTCGAGGATCGCACCAATCCACCCCGGGCCTATCTCGAGGACGCCACCGACGACCTGGTCCGGACCGTGATGCGGGCCAACCGCTATCTCCAGACGGAGGCGGGATCCGCGCGCTCGGAAACCATCGACGGCGCACCCGGCTTCTCGGTGGTGCTGTCGGGACGGTCGCCGGCGACCGGTGAAGACGAGCAGGTGACGGTGTTCACCCGGGGGCTGCCCGACGGCCACGTGGTTTATGCCATCGCGGTGGCGCCGGCCCGGGAAGCCGCTGCCCTCGATCCGACCTTCCGCCGGATGGTCCAGTCCCTTCGGATCAACGACGAGGCCGCCCACCGGGCAACCACGGTGAGCCAGCGGCCGTAAGGCAGCCATCAGCCTGCAGCCATCAGCCTTCAGGCAAAGCGGGGCCGGGCTCGGAACATCGATCCCGGCCCTCTTTGCGTCTTTGCGTCTTTGCGCCAGTCCGCCGCGCCCTCAAGAAACCATCCCCCCGCTACCCCCGTAGTCTGTCTCACTATGCAACCTCTCCTCCTGGCCTTGGTGCTTTTCCAGTCTCCCGAAGCCCCAAGACAGGGCGTTCCCACCAACAGCTATGCCAATCAGGCCACCGCCGACCTGGTCACCCGGGCCCGGGCGGCCCGGGAGCGTAATGAGCGGCTGGTCACCTCCTACACCGCCACGGTCACCCAGAAGATGGGCGCCGGGATCCGGGCTCTTTCCCGGGACCGGATGCTCTTCCACCAGGAGCTTTCGGCCAACATCGCCTGGAAGCGCGACGGGAAGAGCACCATCGAGGTCACCGGGGCGCGTCAGGCGCTGCCCGCCGTCCTCCGGGGCGAGAAGGTCCCCGGCGACCTCGACGCGAACGTGCGCTGGCTGGTGGTCAATCCCGCCGAGGACTATCTCGGCATGCTGGGCGACGACGCGGATGGGTTCGTCTATCCGCTCAAGGCGGGAGGCGAGCTCGATTACCGCTACGCCATCGGCGACACCACCATCATCACCCTGGCCAGCGGCAAGCAGATCCGGCTGATCCAGCTCGAGGTGACCCCGCGCCGGTCGGAGTGGAAGCTGATGTCGGGTGCCTTGTGGTTCGATGCCGATACCTACGGCCTGGTCCGCGCCGTGTTCCGGCCCGCCCGTCCCTTCGACATGCGGCGCGACACCGACCCCGAGGACATGAAGGACGTCCCCTCCTGGGTCAATGCCACCGGAGAGATTCGTTTTATCACGATGGAGTACGGCTTTTACGAGGATCGCTGGTGGATGCTCCGGTACGCCGCCCTCGATGCCATCGGCACCGCCGGCTCCTGGCTGGGCGTCCCGGTCAAGTTCGAGCGGGTGTACTCCGACTACGAGGTGGAGGGCGGTACCCCGCCCCCCGCCGGATCCACTTTCCGGCCCGCCGGCACCGTGCGGCGGAGGGAGCGGGACACGGCGGAGCGCTACGACCCCGACGCCTGGCGCGCCGTCCGCGACAGCCTTCGGACGCTCCGGCGGGAGTGCCTCGATAGCATGACCTCACCGAGCCAGACCGGGGATTGCATGCGGCTGGGCCGGCGGCGCGACACCACGCTCGCGGTCATCATTCCGCTTGATACGCTCTCCCTGCTTTCCAGCCCTACCCTGGGCGCGCCGATCCTGGAGATGGGCGACGTGATCACCGAGGCGGAGCTGCGCGGAATGGCCGACGCCATCAGGCAGCTCCCCGGCGCGCCTGGCGCCCGCCGGGTGGAGATCCCCAGCAACCTCCAGGCGGTGCTCCGGCACGCGCGTTACAACCGGGTAGAAGCCCTCTCGCTCGGAATCGGCGGGAGCCTCCAGCGGGGCCGCCTCACGGTGGACGGCCTGGGCCGTATCGGGCTGGCCGACGGGGTGCCCAACGGCGAGCTCGGGGTGTCGCTCGCGGGGCAGCGCAGCCGGTTCCGGCTGGGGGGATACCGCCGGCTGGCCGCGGTGAATCCCGACACCCGCCCCTTCGGAGTGGTGAACAGTGTGTGGGGAGTGCTGGCCCAGCGGGATGACGGTGACTACTTCCGCACCGTCGGCGTGGAGCTGACCGGCCAGAACGCCGAAACCGGCTGGTGGAGCTGGCGGCTGTTCGGGGAGCGGCAGAAGGCGGCCTTGGTGGAGACTGACTTCAGCCTTCCGCACCTGTTCGACGGAAGCACCAGCTTCCGGCCCAACGTGGTGGCGGACCGGGCCGATCAGTTCGGCGCCTCGGTGACCTTTCACGGGAATCAGCCGCTGTCCCGAACCCTCCAGCTCGGCGGAGACCTGACCGTCGAGGCCGCCACCGGCGATTACGACTTCGGGCGGGGCAGCGCCACCGTGCGGGCGATCGTGACGCCCAGGGCCCTCCTCGCGGTCGCGGTGGAAGCTTCCGCCGGTGTCAGCACCGGGCCGGTGCCGGCGCAGAGTCGCTTCTACCTCGGCGGACCGGCAACCCTCCGGGGCTACGACGGCGCGGTGATCGCGGGTACCGCCTACTGGCGCGGGCGACTCGAGGTCGGCAACACCTTCCCCGCGGTGCGGCTGACCGCCTTCAGCGATGTCGGGTGGGCGGGGCCGCGCTCGGCCTTCTCCCGGGGCCGGCCGCTCATCGGGAGTGGGGTCGGGGCCAGCCTGCTCGACGGCCTGGTGCGCATGGATCTCTCGCGTGCCCTGCGCACCCCCACCGGGTGGCGGTTCGATCTCTATTTCGATGGCCGTTTGTAGAAAGACGTCACCCTGAGCGAAGCGAAGGGGCCGATCTCAATGCCGATATGGGCCGCTTCTCCTTCGCTTCGCTCAGGACGGCGGCTGCGCTCAGCGTGACATCATCAGGTCGCGGTCTGGCGGCTCGGTTCCCCTCCCGCTAACCTGAAGTCGTCTTCCCCCTGAAGGCCCTCGTTGGCTGATGTTCCCGAACGCCTGAGTGGCGCCCTGGCCGGAGCCTATCTCGTGGAAAAGGAGGTGGGCGCCGGCGGGATGGCGACCGTCTACCTGGCGCTGGATCTCAAGCACAACCGCAGGGTCGCCCTCAAAGTGCTGCATCCCGGGCTGGCCCACGCTCTGGGACCGGAGCGGTTCCGTCGCGAGATCGAAATCGCCGCCCGGCTCCAGCATCCCCACATCCTGCCGGTGTTCGATTCGGGCGAGCACGACGGCATGCTGTGGTACACCATGCCGTTCATCCAGGGGGAATCGCTCCGGGACCTGATGGCCCGGGAAGCCGAGCTGCCGCTGGAGCAGGCGGTGCAGATTACCCGGGAAGTCGCCGGGGCGCTCGACTGCGCCCACGCCCAGGGCATCATCCATCGCGACATCAAGCCCGAGAACATCCTGTTGTCGGGAGGGCATGCCCTGGTGGCGGACTTCGGAATCGCCCGGGCGCTGAGCGAGGAATCGGGCCGGCTCACCGCCACCGGGCTCGCCATCGGAACGCCGGCTTACATGAGTCCGGAGCAGGGCGAGGGTGACCGCCAGGTCGAGGCGCGGAGCGATGTGTACAGTCTGGCCAGTGTGACCTACGAAATGCTGACCGGGGAGCCGCCCTACGCCGGCGCCACCGCCCGCGCGGTCATGACCAAGCGGCTCACCGATCCGATCCCTTCGGCCCGCCGGCTCCGCCGAGCCATCCCCGAGCCCCTGGACCGGGCGATCATGCGCGGCCTGGCACCCACTCCGGCGGATCGCTTCCCGACCGCGGGAGAGTTTGCCCGCGCCCTCTCCGGCGGGGCGGTGGCCCCGCCTCAGGCTCCGGTCAGGACGTGGCGGCGGCTGGGCTTCGCCGCGCTGGCCGTGGCGGCAGTGGCGGCGCTGGTAATGCTGCTGCCGGGACGGGCGGCGGCACCCCTACCGGTGGAGAGCGAGCACCTAACCCGGGGCAACCACCTCCTCGCCACCCGCACCCCCAGGGCGGTGGGCGACGCCATTGCCGAATACCAGGCCGCGCTGGCGCTCGACTCGACCAATGCGACGGCGCTGGCCCGAATCGGGTACGCCTACACGCTGTTTGCCGATTGGGGATGGGAGTATCCCGGCCTGACCACTCCGCAGGTCCGGGCCCGGGCGATGGATTATTCCCAGCGGGCCCTCGCCCGGGATTCCACTTCCGCCGCAGCCTGGCTGACCCGGGCCTACCTGCTGAGCGTCAACGATCCCTATCATCTGCGCGGGGCGGTGGAGGCCTTCACCCGCTCCCTGGCGCTGGATTCGACCTCCGCCGAGGGGTGGTACCAGTTCGGCCAGTCGCTGATGGTGCTGGGGCGGAGTGAGGAGGCGGCCGCGGCGTACCGGCGGGCGTTCGCGCTGGACCCCAACCGGCCCATGGCCCTGATGTCCCTCTCGGCGCTGTCGATCCGGGCCGGGCGGATCGCCGAGGCCCGCGCCCTGATCGACAGCGTCCTCAAGTCGAGCCTCACCGTCACCAGCCCCTATGTCCGGGTGGTGAAGGGGATGATGTCCCTCGCGGCGGGGGAGGTGGACGCCGCGCAGGACGAGGCGGAGCTGGCCCTGACCCTGGACACGGTCTACAGCGCGCCGGCCCGGTCGCTCCTCGCCATGGTATATGCCGCGAAGGGAGATCGAAACCGGGCCGGCCAGGAGATTCGCAAGGCCATGGCCGACCTGCCCGAGGGCGACGTCGCCCCTACCGAGGTCCGCTTCATTGCGGTGGCGCTGGTGGCGCTCGGGCTCAAGGAACAGGCGCTTGCCCTGATCGAACGGGCCCGTCCCCGGGGTGCGACGCTCTGGTTCTATCTGACGGCCACGGGCTTCGACCCGATCCGGAGCGAGCCCCGGTTCCAGAGGGTCTTCGCGGAGGCGGATCCTGCCCGCTAGTCATTGCGAGGCCGCTAACCATTAAGTCATTGCGAGGCCGCAAACCATTAAGTCATTGCGAGGCCGCTAACCATTAAGTCATTGCGAGGCCGCGCAGCGGCCGAAGCAATCCCGCCACTCTCGCGGCAGGCGCGTTAATGCCCTACTTTGTCTCTGTCCGATACCCCTTCCGAGGCCATTCATGCTGCCGCTGTTCCTGCTGATGACGAGTCCGCTCGCGCCGGTTCCCGCGCCTGGTGGCGAGCTTCCCCGGACCGCGCTCCCGGTCATCGAGGCCAACGACAACCGGCAGCCTGCCGGTACCCCGAACGGGAAAGTGCTGACGGTAGAGCTGGAGGCCCGCACCGGGCTCTGGTACCCCGAAGGGCCGACCGGCCGCGGACTGGAAGTCGCGGCGTTCGGCGAGCCGGGCAAGCCGCTCCAGAATCCCGGTCCAATGATCCGGGTACCTGCCGGCACCGAGGTTCGGATTGGCCTCCGGAATTCGCTGGAGCGGCCCCTCACGGTCTTCGGTCTGGGAAAGACCAGGGGGAGGACCGACAGCCTCATGGTGGAAGCAGGCGGTAATTCGGCCGCAACGTTTCTGGCCAGCACCCCCGGCATCTACTACTACTATGCCCGTTCCGCTCCCGGTCCCTTCGGAGGTCGGCAGGAGAAGGACGCCGAGCTGAACGGTGTCATCGTGGTGGACGCTCCGGGCGCCGCGCCGCGCTACCCGGATCGGATCTTCCTGATCTCCTGGTGGTTTACGCTCGATTCGACCAGCAACACCGGGTTGGGCCGCGCCACCATGGCCATGAACGGTCTCTCCTGGCCCCACACCGAGCGGATCGATCTGGTGCAGGGAGATTCGACCCGCTGGCACGTGATCAACCTCACCGAGGTCGATCATCCGATGCACCTGCACGGCTTCTATTTCCAGATGGAGGCCAAGGGCGACGGCGTGCGGGACAGCGTGTATGCCCGGAACGCGCAGCGGCTCGCCGTCACCGAGATCCTCGGTCCCGGCCAGACCATGACCCTGGCCTGGTCGCCCACCCGGCCGGGGAACTGGATCTACCACTGTCACTTCATCGGCCACGTCTCCCATCACGCGGCGCTGGACACCGACCGGGGAACTCTGGATGAGGCCGCGCTCGCCCATCACCAGACCGATCGGCCCCACCAGATGTACGGCCTGGTCCTCGGCATCCGGGTGGCCCCGAAGGGGGCCGCGGTAGCCGAGACCCGCGCCCCCAGGCCGATCCGGCTGCTGGTCCGGGAGAAGGACCGGGTCTACGGGGAGCACACCGGATTTGCGTACGTCCTGGGCGGATCGAAGGAGGAAGCCGACCTGGCCACGCTGCCGCCGCCGCCGGGCCCGACCCTGGTGCTGGAGCGGGGCGCGCCGGTGATGGTGACGATCGTGAATCAGTCGAAGGAGCGCGCCGCGGTCCACTGGCACGGCATCGAGCTGGAGAGCTACCCCGATGGGGTGCCGGACTGGAGCGGGCAGGGCACCGAAATACTGCCCTCGGTTCGTCCGGGCGATTCGATCACGGTGCGGTTCACCCCGCCCCGCGCGGGGACCTTCATGTACCACTCCCATTTCAACGAGGAGCAGCAGATCAGCTCGGGCCTCTACGCTCCGCTGCTGGTGGTGGAGCCGGGCCAGCGCTTCGACCCGGAAACCGATCGCATCCTGATGTTCTCCTCGGGGGGCCCGACCGTGAACGTGATCTCGGGGCCCTTCGCCCCGACCGTGCTCAACGGAAAGGTCCAGCCCGGGCCGATGGAGTTCAAAGCCGGGACTACCTACCGGCTGCGACTGCTCAACATGACCGGCGACGTCAACACCATCGTCGCGCTCCTGGACGGCCAGACCCCGGTCGAGTGGCGGCTGCTGGCCAAGGACGGGGCCACGGTTCCCGCCCACCAGGCCACCATCCGTCCCGCCACGCTGTTCTTCGACCCGGGGGAGATTTACGACTTCGAGTTCACTCCGAAAGCGCCGGGCACGCTGGTCCTGCGGTTCGGTCCCCCCGACCCGCCCCCCGAGCTCGGCGTGGCCAAGAAGGTCGACGTCGCGGTGGTCGTGAGGTAAGCGGTGAGCGGTGAGCGGTGAGCGGTGAGCGGGAAAGGCAGGTCCCGCTCACCTCTTACCGCTCACCTCTCACCAATCCATGCATCGGTCGCGCTGGTCCTTGCAGGGGGTGGCTCTCGCACCAGCGGCCCTTTTCCCCGCCGCCGCCGCTTGCTAGCTTGGGGAAACGGCGCGCGGCCGCGCGGGAGAGCCATTTGATGAAAACCCTTGCTCCCTCGATCACACCCACCGTCCTCATGGTGGACGACAACCCGGCCTTCCTGGAGAGCACAGTGAGGGTGCTCCGCGCCGCCGGCATCTCCCATCCCGTCATCACCGCCGGCAACGCCACCGAAACGATCAACTCGATCCATACCCTCGAAGGGCCGGCGATTCTGTTCGTGGACCTGAACCTCCGGGGCAGGATGAACGGCACCGCCCTGCTGCGCTACGCCCGGAGCATCGCGCGGCATCCGGTGGTGGCGTTCTACCTCTCCGCCGATGAGCGGGAGGACGTCCAGGCCGCGGCGCTCCGGGCCGGCGGCGCCTCGGGGTACCTGGTCAAGCCGGTCCACCCCGACCGGCTGATCGCCCACATCGCGATCGCCACCGAGCAGATCGAGAACATCCTGGGCGCCAACCATGACGTGTTGACCGGCAGCCTGCTCTCCCGCAAGGAGTTCGACATGCGGGCCGTGGTCGAGCTGGAGCGGGCCGCCCGGGCGCAGGGCCAGACCGCCGGGATCTTTGCCGACATCGACGACTTCAAGGCGGTCAACACCAACTGGGGACACCTGGTGGGCGACCGGGTGATCCGGGGGGTGGCCGCCTGCTTCCACAAGCACCTGCGCCACTCCGACTCGGTGTGCCGCTACGGCGGTGACGAGATTTTTATGCTGCTCCCCGACACCACCCCGGAAGTGGCTCACCAGGTGGCCGACCGAATCGAAGGGGCGGTCCGCCGGCTCCGCATCGACAACGACAAGGGTGGCACCGTGAGTGTCACGATTTCTCTCGGCGTCGCATTTCTGCAGGGCGACGAGATTGGCGACGACCCGGCCGAAGGGCTGCTGGAGCTGGAGCGCCGTTGCGACCGGGTCATGTACCAGCGGAAATCAACGTCGAAAGCCGGCTGAGCCCGGCTCAGCTCCCCGTCTCCAGCGCGCATCCGGCCGGCGGCGTCGCGCGAATGATGCATTCCGCCCGGGGCAGCGGAAACTTCGAAAAGACCTTGTGGGCCGGAAGGTCCTTCGGCAGCGTCCCCAGCTTCCCGTAGTGCCGCAGGTCGATCCAGCGGTGGCCCTCGAACAGCAGGGAATAGCGCTTCTCGTACAGCAGCGCATCGAGCACGGCCGCCGCCGTCTGCGCTCCGGCATACGCCGGAAGCCCGCCCGAGTTCACCCGGATGAAATTGAGGTCCTGCAGCGCGAGCGCGATGTTGTTGAGGCCCAGGTTGGCTTCGGCCCGCAGCAGGATCAGCTCTTCGTTCCGGATG
Source organism: Gemmatimonadales bacterium (assembly GCA_035249765.1). Lineage (GTDB taxonomy): Bacteria > Gemmatimonadota > Gemmatimonadetes > Gemmatimonadales > GWC2-71-9 > JABFSM01. The sequence continues at coordinate 12,457 of DATFGC010000546.1, forward strand.
ATCGGGACCGGGGCCGTCGGCGAATTGTAGACCGAGAAGAGGATGTCGGTCGTGATCCCCTGGGTGGTGACCGGCTCGGTTCGCGGCTTGACCTTGGCCTCGAAGCGCAGGTCCCGTCCGCCGCCGGTCCTGAGCTGGGCGTCGGTCCGGAGTGAAGGATGGGCATTGAGGGCGCGGCCTTCCGGATCGAAGAGTGCGTTCAGGATGTCTCCGGCGCCGGCGCTGAAGACGTGGTACGCCCCGAGGCCAAGCGGAGCGCCGGTGTCGATGAAGGACTCGGACAGGGCCGTGAGCGCGCCCGCCCAGTCGTTCAAGTAGACCGCCACCCGGGCCCGGATTGCCCGGTTGAACCGGGTGAACGAGACCGGCGTGTCGAATCCCTCGAAGCCGGTCGAGAGCGGGAACGAGAATGTCGGCCCCGCGTTCAGCAAATGGGCCCGTCCCTCCTCGAGGAGGGTCACGATCCGGTCGAAGGTTTCGGCGCGGGTGACCACTGCGGCGGGAGGCGCCGTGGGCGGAATATCGGCATCGATCACCGCCCCGTTGGCATCGCGGGTATCGATCACCCAGAGCAGGTCGAGGGCCTGGATGGTCTTGGCGAATCCGCGGATGCCTTCTTTCTGGGCGTCGCTCAAGCCGACCACTTTCTCGACCGCGGCGAGCACCGTATTCCCCGTCCGGATGTTGGCGTAGCGCTGTCCCCAGAGGTTGCCCCCGAACGCGGGGCTCCCCCCGTCCAGCGGTCCACCGAGCATTTCGGACACAAAGCGCGGATCCGCGGGGTCCAGGTTGTATCCCTCCCGGCCCAGGATGGCGAGCAGCGGAATGAACCCGTTCTGCACTCCCCAGCTGGTCCTGAGTCCGATGAGCAGGCCGGTCGCGGCGGTGTTGACGCCGGTCGGGGTGGGGGTGTTCTGCAGCTCGTCCAGCCCGGGATTGTTCAGATCGGTCGCATCGAACGCGTCGCAGCCGCCCACGAGCAGGGCGGCGGCGAGGGCCGTGGCCGCCAGGGCCTTGGTGGTTGAGGTCATGGCTTAGAACCTCAGATCGAGGGTGAAGAAGAAGCTGCGACTCGGCGGGAACGGTGTCACGTCGATGTTCCGGGCGATGGCCTGATTGCCGAAGTTGGAGACCTCGGGATCGAGCCCGCTGTACGGCGTCGCCGTGAACAGGTTCCGCCCGCTCAAGCTGATCCGTCCTCCCTGAAAGACCCCCCAGAGCGACCGCACCAGACTGGCGGGCAGCTCGTAGGACAGCGATACCTCGCGCAGCTTGAAGTAGGTGGCCCGCTCGACGTAGTTGGCCGCGACCGTGCCGAAGCCCGACAGCCGGGCCTGCCCCACGGTCAGGGTCGAGCCGGGAATCGGGTCGGCAAAGTCCTCCGTCACCCCGCCGAAGTCGTACAGCAGCCGGGTGAGGTTGAGGATCTCGCTGCCCTGCTGCCAGTCGGCCAGGACATGGAAGCCCCAGCTCTTCCAGGTCAGGTCGCTGATGAACGCCATCCGGAAGTCGGGATTCGCGTCGCCCAGCGTCCGGACCGTATCGCGGCCGTCCGGCAGCGTGTCGTTGCCCACGATCTGGGTCGCCGAGTGGCCGACCTCGATCTTGAATGCGCCAAGCGAGGTGCCGAACCCGCCGCTCTCGAACGCCGGAACCGGAAGCTCGGTGATTTTGCTGCGGTTGGCGGCGAACGTGGTCCGGAAGTACCAGGTCATGGCGCTGGTCTGCACCGGCACGATGCCGAGCGCCAGCTCCACCCCGCGGGTTCGGAGCTTGCCGCCGTTGAAAATCTCGCTCACCAGCCCCGACGAGGGCGCCAGCGTCCGGGTGAGCAGGAGGTCGCTGATGTTCTTCTGGTAGGCGGTGACCTCGAACGAGACCTTCGAGCCGGCGAGCTGCCCGTCGACCCCGGCCTCGATCTCCCGCTGCCGCTCCGGCTTCAGGGTCGCCGACCCCGTGGTGGCCCCCACCACCAGGCCGGGAAGGCCGCCGATATTGTTGGTCGCGGTGAGCGGGGTGAATTTCTGGCCGTAGAGCGGCTCGTTGCCGGATTCGCCGTAGGCGGCCCGCAGCTTCAGCTCGTTGAGGAAGCCGGCGCCACTCCGGGCGACCAGGTAGGACGCCGCGGCCTTGGGGTAGAGATGGTACTTGTGGCTGTTGGCATTCAGGCTGGACCGGTCGCCCCGGAGGCCGGCGGTGAGGAGCAGCCGCTCATCCATCAGGAGCACTTCCTCCTGGGCGAAGCCGCCGAGATTCACGATCAGCTGGCGCGCCTGATTCACCTGCACATTGGTGCCCGAATTGACGTTGGGCTGGCCGGCAATGAGGTTCCGGCTCACGATCCGGCTGATATCCAGATCCCGCCGGGCGTATTGCACCCCGGCGGAAGTCGTGGCCCGGAATCCCCCGCCCGTGTAGGTGTGCACCGCGTTCACGCCGAGGTTCAGATTCAGATTGTCGCTCTTGCTCAGGAGGGAAGTCCCCGGGAGCCCGTCCTGGGCCTCAAATTGGAGCTCGGGGGGAAACAGCAGCGCATTCTTCTGGGTGAAGAAATCCGCCCCGCCGTTGAACACCGCGCGCAGCGAGCTCTTCTCCCCGGCGAGAAGATTCCAGGTCAGGTCGGTCCCGACGGTGAAACGCCAGACATCCTCGTCGTTCTGCATCAGCGCCGCAGTCTGGAGAGGATTCGAGCCGATGAAACCGTTCCGCGGAAAGGTGCCGTCCGGGTTCTGTCGCAGATCGGCGAAGCTGGGCGTGAAGGCCAGCGCCACGTAGAAGCTGGTGCCGGAGTTGTCGTTGTTGCTCAGGCCCCGCTGAGCCCGGGTATGCACCAGGTTGGTGCGCAGCCCGGCATCAAGGGTGCTCCCCAGGCGCTGGTCCAGGTTGAGCCGCACCGACTGCCGCTGGAATCCGGTGTTCGCGATGATACCCTCGTCGTTCTGCACCGTCCCCGACGCCATGTACCGGGTGTTGCCCGACCCGCCGGACAGCGTGGCATTGCTCTGGCTGGACAGCTTGGTCCGCCCGGCCAGCTCCTCCTCGTGGTCGAAGTAGGGACACGAGCTGGCGGTGCAGCCATTCGCGGCGCCGACCCCGGGCCGGTAGGCCGCGTCGACCTCGGCCGCATTGGCGAACCGTCTCGATCCGACCTTGTTGGAGAGCGAGAAGACGCCGAAAGCCTGGCTGATGCTGCCCCGGGTCGCCCCGGTCCGGCCCCGTTTGGTGGTGATGATCACCACCCCGTTCGAGGCGCGCCCGCCGTAGATCACGGCCGCCGAGGCGCCCTTGAGAATCTCGATGCTCTCGATGTCGGCGGGGTTGAGATCCGCGATCCGGTTGACCTGGGCGTCCTGGGTCAGGGCCGGGTTGGAGCCGCCGGCCGCCGCGGTGACGGCGTTCTGGTTCGAGGGGATCGCCACGTCCGACATCACCACCCCGTCGACGACGTAGAGCGGCTGGGCATCGGCGTTGACCGAGGTGACCCCGCGCAGCCGCACCTGCAGGCCCCCTCCCGGCGCCCCGCCGTTCGACTGGATGTCCACCCCGGCGACCTTCCCCTGGAGCACGTGCTCGAGGCTGGCGGTCATCTGCGGCACCGCGCCGATGTCCTCGGCACTCACCGTGGCGACCGCATTGGCGAGGTTGCGCCGCTCGACCCCCGTGGCCTGGCCGGTGACGACGATCTCCTCGATCTTGAAAACGTCCCGGCCCAGAGCAACCTCCACCGTGGACACCCCCGCCGGTACCCGGACGTCCTGCCGGCGATAGCCGACGGCACGGACTTGCAGGGTGATTTCTCCGGCGGGCACTCCGGTCAGCTCGAATTGTCCCTCGGCATTCGGGCTCACCGCCGTGGTCCCTCCCTGCAGTCCGATCCGCGCTCCCGCGATCGGTGCTCCGGTCAGCGAATCGCGAACGCTGCCGGTAATTGTCCGCGTCTGCGCGTTTGCGGAGGCGCTCACCAGCCCCAGCAGTATGGCCGCCAGGATCCTGCAGTTGAGATGCATAGGACCTCCAAGCTGTGAGTCGAGGACCGGGTCCCTCGGGAGTGCGGTGCCGGGGATTCGTGTCGGACGCCCGCGAATGTACGGCGGCGATAATTTCCCGCCAGTCTGGTGCGAGAGGGTCTTCCGGCCCTGGCCGGGGGGTCGCGGCACACTCCCTGCAACAATCCGCTCGCGTCGGTCGTACTACTTCCTGAAATTCCTTCCGCAGGGGACCCGATGGGCAGCATCCTGACAGCGTTCTCACGCGGCATTCGCCGCCTGGGCACCCCCTTGTTCATCGCCGGAACGATCTTCGTTCTGGTCATCGGAGTGGTGGCCTTCGCCCTCTCCCGCCCCCACCCCGCCGCCCCCCTTACCATTTCTTATGGCGCTCTGATCACCGCAATGCAGCGGGGCGGCGTAGACTCAATCCAGATCCGCCCGGGATCGGAAGTGCGCGGCTGGCTTCGCCCTAGCGCTGGTGAAGGAAAACAAATCCGGATCATCTACCCGGCCGCCGATGCCAGTCCGCTGATCACCGCCGCCACCGCGGCCGGGGTGGGGGTGAGCTTCCTCCCCAAGCCGGCCGATATGGGCCTGATCATCGGCCTGGTGGCCACCCTGGGCATCGTCCTGATCCTCGCCGGCGCGCTCCGCAGGCAGCTGGGGGGCGGCAAGGTGGATACCGAGGCGGGCTCCATGGCGGGAACTGCCGTCACCTTCCAGGACGTCGCGGGAAATACCGGAGCCATCGCAGATCTCCAGGAGATCGTGGGCTTTCTGAAGGAGCCCAAGCGGTTCGCCGCCATGGGCGCCCGGATTCCCAAGGGGCTGCTCGTCGAGGGCCCTCCCGGGACCGGGAAGACCCTGATGGCCCGGGCCCTCGCCGGAGAAGCCGGAGTGCCCTGCTATGTGGCGAGCGGCAGCGACTTCACCGGCACCTACGTCGGGCAGGGGGTCCAGCGGATCAAGGGCCTGTTCCGGAAGGCTCGGAAGGCCGGCGGAGCCGTCATCTTTATCGACGAGATTGACACCCTGGGAGGACGGCGAGGCCGGGAAAATGGCCACAACGAGGACGACCGGACCCTGAACCAGTTCCTGGTCGAACTGGACGGTTTCGATCCGAGCGTCGGCGTGGTCGTGGTGGGCGCGACGAATCGGGCCGAAGACCTGGACCCGGCGCTGCTCCGCAAGGGCCGCTTCGACCGCAGCGTGACCGTGACCCTCCCCACCGTGTCGGAGCGGGAGGAGATCCTCGCCCTGCACGTGCGCGACCGCGGGGTGCCGCTCGACCCCGGCGTGGACCTGACCCGGCTGGCGCGGCTGATGGTGGGCACCAGCGGCGCCGAGCTGGCGGCGCTCATCAACGAGGCCGCGATCCTGGCGGTGAAGACCAGGAGCGCCTCGGTGACCTGGAGCCACATCGAAGAGGCCCGCGACCGGGTCCTGCTGGGCCGGGCCCGGGAGGGATTCGCCGTCTCCGATGGCGAGCGCAGGCTGGTGGCGCTCCATGAAGCCGGCCACGCATTGGCCGGGGTGCTCTACTGCCCGGCCGATCCGCTGCACAAGGTCACCATTCAGCCCCGGGGCCGGGCGATGGGCGTCGCCTTCTTCCAGCCCGACCATGAGAGCCATCTCTCGTCGCGGGAGTATCTGGAGGGCCAGATCCGGAAGGGGCTGGGCGGCCGGGCCGCGGAGGAAGTGGTCTACGGCGTGGACCGGATCACCAGCGGAGCCTCCAGCGACTTGCAGCACACCACCCGGATCGCCAAGCAGATGGTCTACCGGCTGGGCATGGGCGCGGCGACCGGGCTCATCGTGTTCGATCCGGACTCGGGTCCGGTGAGCAGCGAGACCCATATCCGGATGGATCAGGACGTGCGCGA
>DATFGC010000547.1:0-5154 GCA_035249765.1 Gemmatimonadales bacterium
GATAATCGCCTTCCCGGTAGGGGAGGTCGCCGAACTGGGTCTCCAGCACCCCGCTGCCCTGGCTCACGTATACCACCTCGTCCGCCTGGGCGTTGCGGTAGAAGTGGGTGTCGTTGGCCGTGGGCCGGGCGAACAGCATCGCGATATCGGCATTGAAGAGCAGCGGAGTCCGGTCCAGCGTGGGGCTGCCGCCCTCGGGAATCGCCGCGGTCCGGAAATGCCGGTGCCGGAGGGTGCGGTCAGGGTCGGCCGCCGGCGCCTGCTCGCGGAGCCGCCGCACCGCGACCACCGTCGTGGGAGGATGGATGTGATAGAGCAGCGCGGAGGGACCGGTGAAGCCCTCGTTCCCCACCAGCTGCTCGGCGTACAGTCCGCCATCCGGGCGGCGGAAGGCGATGTGGCGCTTGCGCGGGATGGAGCCGAGCGAATGATATGTGGGCATAAGCCTCAAAACCGCGTGAACGGTCAACGGTCAACGGTCAACGGCACCAGCCTTCGGAAAAAATGGTCGCGGAAGAATGCTTTTCCCGTTGACCGTTGACTGTTGACTGTTGACGCAGTCTATAGATTTCCCCGCCGCGCCTGCTCCCGCTCGATGGATTCGAACAAGGCCTTGAAATTCCCCGCCCCGAAGCTCTTGGCGCCCTTGCGCTGAATGATCTCGTAGAAGAGCGTGGGCCGGTCCTGCACCGGCTTGGTGAAGATCTGGAGCAGGTAGCCCTCGTCGTCCCGGTCCACCAGAATCCCCAGCTCGCTGAGGGGCGCGATGTCCTCGTCGATCCGGCCGACCCGGGCGGGCACCGCGTCGTAGTAGGCCTTCGGCACCGAGAGGAACTCCAGCCCCCTGCTCTTGAGGGCCCGGACCGTGCCGATGATATCATCGGTGGCGATCGCGATGTGCTGGACGCCCGGCCCCCGGTAAAACTCGAGGTACTCGTCGATCTGCGACTTCTTCTTGCCCTGGGCCGGCTCGTTGATGGGAAACTTGATCCGGCCGTTGCCGTTGGACATCACCTTCGACATCAGGGCGGAATACTCGGTGCTGATGGTCTTGTCGTCGAAGCTGAGGATGTTGGTGAAGCCCAGCACGTCCTCGTAGAACTTGACCCACGGATTCATCCGGCCCAGCTCCACATTGCCGACGCAGTGATCCACGTACTTGAGCCCGGTGCCCGGAGGCTGGAAGGGCGAATCGGCCTCGACGAAGCCGGGCAGGAAGAGCCCCCGGTAATTGCGCCGTTCCACGATCGAATGGATGGTGTCGCCGTAGGTCCGGATCGCCGCCCGGACCACCTCCCCCTGCTCGTCCTGCAGCACCTCGGGCGTCCGGGCCGAAACCGCGCCCCGCGCCATCGCCGCGGCGTAGGCAGCCCGGGCATCCTCCACCCAGAAAGCCACGTCTTTCACCCCGTCGCCATGCAGCCGGACATGGTCGGCGATTTCTCCCTCCGGTCCGAGCGGGGAGGTGAGGACAAAGCGGAGCGCGTCCTGCACCAGCAGGTAGCTGGCCCGGTCGCGAATGCCGGTCTCCGGCCCGCAGTATCCGGCCAGCCGGAAGCCGAACACGCCGCGGTAATACAGGGCCGATTGCCGGGCGTTCCCGACATAGAATTCGATGTAGTCGGTCCCGTTGATCGGGAAGGTGTCGCGGACGGCCGGCTCGGGAAGGGTCTGAGTTGCCATGGGCTCCTCCGGCGGGACGTGGAACTCTCCGAAAATATAGCGGCCTCGACCCTCAGAGTCCCTTGGGCGCCGGCGCCGGATCGATCACGATCCGCCGGAGTGCGGTGCGGAGCCGCACCTGGACCCGGAGCAGCAGCACCGCCGCGGTCACCGCAAGGCCGATCACCAGGCCCCACCAGAGTCCGTCGGGGCCCAGGCCGAGCGGGAAACCCAGCACCACGCTGACCGGCATGCCGATCAGCCAGTACCCCACCATGCTGATGGCGACCGGGGCGCGGGTGTCGCCAATGCCGCGCAGGATGCCGATGCAGACCGCCTGCAGCCCGTCGAACACCGCGAAGAATCCGCCCAGGACGATGAGCGACCCGGCGATGGCCACCACCCGGGGATCGGTGGAGTACAGTCCCGCGAGCTTCCCTGGAAGCAGGAGGAAGAGGAGCGCGGCCCCGGCCATGAATCCCCCGCCCAGCAGCACCGAGCCCAGGGCAGAGCGGCGGGCCAGCGGCAGATCCTGGGCCCCGATCGCCTGACCGACCAGGACCGCGGCCGCCGCGCCGATCCCCTGCGGGACCATGAATACGATGGCCGAGAGATTGAGCGCGATCTGATGCCCGCCGACGGCGAGGGTTCCGATCCGGCCCATCAGGGCGCCCACCAGCGCAAACACTCCGTACTCGAAGAACATCTGCGCTCCGATCGGGAGCCCGATCCGGATCATCCGCCGGAGCGCTCTCGGCTCCAGCGACTCCGGACGCCAGGGCCGCAGCCGGGGACCCAGGGCGTCCCATCCGGTATAGAGCACCGCTGCGGCGAGCACGAACCGGGAGATGGTGGTGGCCAGGGCCGCGCCCGCCACGCCCATTGGCGGTGCTCCTGCGTTGCCGTAGACAAAGGCCCAGTTGAGCAGGCCGTTGAGCAGATTGGCCGCGACGATCGCCTGCACGATCGGCGCGATCCGCTCCAGCGCCTGGAGGGTCTGCCGGAAGCTGATGAACAGATAAAAAGGCAGCAGGCCGGGAATGATGATATAGATGTAGCGGGAGGCGGCGGGAATCAGCTCGGCGGGTTGCCCCATGGCGCGCAGGGCCGGCGCCACCAGCAGCAGGGCGAGCATGGTGGGGATGGTCACCACCCCCGCGAGAATGATCCCCCGCTGGAACCCCCGCGCGATAGCCGGCTCGTCCCGCGCGCCCACCGCCTGGGCCACCACCGGATCGAGCGCCATCAGGGTGCCCCATCCGATCACCGCGGCGGTGAAGAAGAACAGGTTGCCCAGCGCAACCGCGCCCAGCGCCTCCGCCGAGAGCCGGCCCACCATGACGGTGTCCACGACCCCCATGAGCATGAGGCCCAGCTGCACCACCACCACCGGCACGGCGAGCCGATAGAGGGCACGGAATTCTTGGGGGGTGGGAAGCACATGCGCCCGGTGCGATTCGAACGCACGACCCTCAGCTTAGAAGGCTGATGCTCTATCCAACTGAGCTACGGGCGCGACGACGACTTACGATAACCGTCAGTGAGCGCGTTTGGGAGGGCACGGCTCGGTTCCGTAGGAACAGAAGACGCAGCAATCCCCCGCCCTGGGCCGGAGCATCGTACGGCACGCCGGGCAGGGCCAGAAGTACACGCAGGCGTTCGCCGGCATCCGTTCCGGCGTTTTGGTGCCGCAGTGCGGACAGGTGAGGGTGCTTACCGGCTCGGCCATGGCGTTGGAGGTTGGGGACGTATCAGGCCTTCATGACGGCACGCCGGGGGCCGCGTTAAGTTCCCGGCGAACTCGAGCCCAGGACCCGCCGACGTGCTGCTGTCCGACCAGAAGCGCCCGAACCGGCTCCTAGGGGCGGGAGCGGGATTGGTACTCGCAGCCGCCTCCTGGCTGGTTCTGGGTGGGCTCGGGGTGCCGGAGCTGGCGGGGATGCAGACGGTCGGAGACCTGCCCTGGATCGCCCTGGTGGGCAGCGCGCTCGGCGCACTCGGTCTCGCCCCGCTGTTCGGAGGGCTGCTCGCCATCGGGGTGGTGGCGGTCTTCCTGGTGAGCGGGTTCGGGCTGCTCGACAACCGGATCCGCGACACCGTTCGGTCCGACTCGCTTCCGGGAGGCTCGGTGGACGCGGTGGTGATTCTCGCGGGGAACCTCACCCGGGAAGGCCGGATCGGAAGCGAAGCCCTGGGCCGCCTCCTCGCCGGAGTCGAGCTCCGCCGGAGAATCTCGAAACCCCATCTGGTGCTCACCTCCATCCACCGGGTTCAGCGGGGGGACACCCTCTCCTCCGAACGGGACCAGCGGGCCCTGATCGCCCGGTTCGATCCCGAAGCGGTGCTGCATGTGGTCGGGCCGGTGCGGAACACCCACGATGAGGCGGTGGCGGTTACCGGTCTGGCGCGTCAGCGGGGGTGGCGGCGCCTGGCCGTGGTGACTTCTCCGCTCCACACCCGCCGGGCCTGCGCCACCTTCGAGCGCCAGGGTCTGGCGATCGTGTGCCGGGCCTCCGACTCGCGCGATTACTCCCTGAACCTGCGCCGGGCCCCGGCCGACCGGCTGGAGGCGTTCCGGGACTGGCTTTACGAGACGGTTGGGACCCGGGTCTACCGCGCCAGAGGCTGGCTCGCCGCGGGAGCGAAGGGCCGGCCGACGCCGCCTTGAAACGGAACCGATGCGGCGACGCTACACCTTTCGCAGTCTTCCCGGATAACCTTCTCTGAGTCGAGAGCGCAGAATCTCGGCTGGGTGACTGGAACTTGTGGGAGACGAGCGGAGTAGCCTCTATTGACCGGACTTGGAATTGTTAACAACTTCTAAGACTAGACGGCCCTTCCGGCGGCGGCACGGGCCGATAGCGGATCATCTACTGGAACGGAGCGTGCTGCCCTGAACCTGCATGCCTAGTCCGCCACAGAGGACAGCCTCCCTGGGGATCAGCCTGGTCGAGATGCTGATAGTCGTCGTCCTCATCGGACTGATGGTGGCAGTGGCCTTGCCCAAGGCGGGCGAGATCTACGACCACATCATGGTGCGGAGCGCGAGGACCGCCCTCACCAACCTCTACAACGCCACCCGGGTCGCCGCGCGGGCTTCCAACCAGGTCGCCGTGCTGCGTCTCAACGCGGGGATAGTGGTGCTGGAGCGAAACCTGCCATTCCCCTCGCTCGCCAAGGACACCGTCACGATGGGCGGCATGTTCCACGATTTTCCCGGCCGGTACGGCGTCACGATCACCGGCCCCGATTCGGTCCGGGTGGAACCTCGGGGGATGCTGATGGACACCGGACCGCACACCTGGGTGTTCACCCGGAACGGATGGTCCGATTCGGTGATGGTCAACAGCTACGGCCGGATCCTCCGATGAGCCGCAATCGCCGGGGATTCACCATCGTCGAAACCCTGGTGGCGGTGATCGTGCTGTCCATCGGGATTCTGGCGCTGGCCAGCACGGTGGGTGCAATCACCCGGATGATGTCGAACGGGCA
>DATFGC010000548.1:0-3400 GCA_035249765.1 Gemmatimonadales bacterium
TCCCCGGTACAGCGGGTGCCACTCCAGGTGCCGCTCGATGAATCGCGCGGTCTGCCGCAGGTTCGCCAGCAAGGAACCCCAGAAGGCGGATGGCATTCCCGGTGCCTCGGCCAGGAGTACGGTGGCCAGGGCCCAGTTGGCTCCCCGGATGGCCGCATCCATCGGGGAGCACCAGTTGGGCCCCAGCCCGGCGGGGTTGTCCCGGAGCCAGGATTCGACGTGGGCTCGAAAGGTCTCCAGGATGCGGCGATCGCCGGTGCGCCAGTAGACCCGCGCCAGCGGAATGAAGTGATAGCACCGGGACAGCTCCCACACGGTGCGGATGTCACTGCCGTCGCCCCGCAAGACCTGGTACTTCGCGGCGGGAACAAGCGGCCAGTCCCGCCCGGTGTACCCGTCCCGCAGCCAGCGGGGCGGGTTTCCCACCTCGGGGGCGGCGCCCAGCAGGGGGATCCTCCCGGCCACGATCTCCTCGACCCAGGCGAGGTCCTCCGGGGTCACCCCGCGCCGGGCCCACCGCCTCCCGGTGCCGGGATCGATCCAGAGCCGGCCCCCGCCGGGGCGAGCGAGCCATTGGGAGAGGGATCCGGACCCGGCGGCCCACGCCTCGGCCCAGCGCGCGGCGTCGCGCCCGGCCCGGGCAAAGCCGCCGTGCGCGTCCAGCAGCCAGCGACCCCGCTGGAGGCCTTTGTAGGCAACGAGAGGAACCAGCGCGAGGCGGGCCAAGAGGGCGGTCAGGCCGGCTCGATCCAGCAATCGTACCACGCGCAGAGGTTGATGAGGTTCCAGAGCCGGAACCCGGCATCGATGCGGCCGGCGGCATGCCGCTCGAAAAGCTCCCGGACCCGGGGCAGATGGAAGAGGTTCCGGCGATGAATCCGCGAATCGAAGAGGGTGTGCCTCGCCCATTCGTGGAGGGGAGCCTCCCGGAGCCACTGGGAGAGCGGGACATCGAATCCCACCTTGCGCCGGGTGATGAACTCCCCCGGCACCAGCCCCCGGGCCGCCTGCTTGGCGATCCGTTTGCCGACCCCGTTCGCCACCTTGAAGCCGGGCGGCATCTGGAAGGCCATCTCGACGATGCGGTGATCGAGAAAGGGAACCCGCGCCTCGACCGAGTTCAGCATGGTCATCCGGTCCACCCGCTGGAGCAGCAGCTCCGGAAGCCGGATGGCGAGGTCCTGATAGGCCATCGCGGACAGGATATCCGGGTTGGGCGCTGCGGCGGTGTACTCGGCAAAGTTGCGCCGGGCCAGCTCGGTGCTCCGGAGCGCCTCGCCCAGCCGCGCGCGATAGTCGGGCGACAGCAGGCGGGCCTTCTCATGGTCCCAGTTCACAATCGCGCCGCTCACGAAAATCGGCTCGGATCGCGCGGCTCGATCGAAGAGGTCCAGGATCTCGCGGGCCCCGTCCACCCGGCCGAGGGTGCCCTGGGCCACCGCCGCCGCCGCGCGCCGCAGCGGCCTCGCCAGCCTGCCGAACCGGCGCCAGTGTCCGTCGTGCACCCGGGCATACCGGACGTAGCGCGGATACCCCGCGAAGAGCTCGTCGCTTCCTTCGCCGACCTGCACCACGATCACTCCCGCTTCCCGCACCCCCCGGGTCAGCGCGCTGAGCGGCAGGGACACCCAGTCGGAAAGCGGTTCGTCCTGGGCCTGCACGACCGAAGGCAGCCGGCTGATCACCTCGGCGGGCGGCAACACCAGCTCGAGGTGCTCCGACTGGAAAGCCCGGGCGGCCGCGCGGGAGTACTCCCGCTCGTCGAACCCGGGAGCGTTCTCGAAACCGATGGAAAAGGTGCGAACCGGCTGGGTCAGATGGCCGGCCAGCAGCGCCAGAATAAACGTCGAGTCGAATCCTCCGCTCAGCAGCAGGCCGTGGGGCACATCGGACATGGTCTGTTCCACCACGGCCGACCGGAGCAGCTCTCGGAGTGAGCCGGCGGCGTCAGCTTCCGAGCCGAGCTCGGCGGCGTAGTCGTGCTCCGGCTCCAGCGGCGTCCACCAGCGCTGGACCTGCATGGTGCCGTCGGCGTCGGCCAGGAGAAAATGCCCCGGGGGCAGCTTGCGGATGCCCGCGAACAGGGTCGCGGGCGGCGGCACCGCCGCGAAGGTGAGATAATGGGAAAGCGCCGATTCGTCGAGCTCCCGACGCGCCGCCGGATGGGCCAGGATCGCCTTGATTTCCGAGGCCCAGAGCAGCTGACCGTCCGCGACCGTGTAATAGAGGGGCTTGATCCCCAGCCGGTCGCGCGCCAGCAGCAGGCGTTTCCGGGCGGTGTCCCAGAGCGCGAAGGCGAACATGCCCCGCAGCGGCCGCAGCATCTCGACTCCGCGATCCTCATAGAGATGGAGCAGCGTCTCGGTATCGGTCTGGGAGCGGTACCGGTGCCCGGCGGCCTCGAGCGGACGCCGCAGCTCGGCGTGGTTGTAGACCTCGCCGTTGTAGGTGATCCAGACCGAGCCATCCTCGTTCGGCATCGGGCAATGCCCGGCCGAGCTCAGGTCCACGATGGAAAGCCGGCGGTGTCCCAGCACCGCGGCGCCGTCCGGTGCGCTCCAGATCCCCGCATCGTCCGGTCCCCGGTGCCGCAGGGTGTCGCACATGGCGCGGGCGTCGGCCTCCGAGGGGATGGCCCCCGGGGCGAGTCGCATGATCCCCGCGATGCCGCACACCGCTCAGGCCCGGGAGGCGTCGCGAATGCGGAAGGTCGCCTCGCTCACCGAGCGCAACTGGTCCAGCGGGATCGGGAGCGGCGTCCCGCCCGCGCACGCCGCGTGAAACGCCGCCCACTCGTCGCGGTAGCCCTTGTCCACCGATTCCTTGCGATGCCGCCGCATTCCCGACTTGTGGATGTGGACGGTGCGGAAATCGTCCACCGTCACCACTTCATCACCCAGGAAGGCCTCGATGCGCTCTTTGGGGACTGCGGCATTGCCCAGGGTGGTATACAGGAGCTGGGCAACCAGGCCGCCCTCGAAACGGAACTGCGCCGCGAAATTGGCGTCGGCATCCGGGCCGGGCCGGGCGACGACCTGGATGGACTCGAGGGCGGTCTGGGCGATCGCATGGAGAAAATCCACCATGTGGCAGGCCTCTCCCACCGCCCGCCCCCCTCCCTCCGCCGTCCGGGTCCAGTCTCCGGCGCCACCCCCCGCGGCATTGACCCGGTACTGGATGGTCCCCGGATTGATGTGCGCGGCGCATCGCTCCCGGAGCAGGGTCGCGGCTGCCGAAAAGCGGCGATTGAAACCGACCAGAAACGGCAACCCGCAGGACTGTACCACCGATAGCAGGTCGTCCAGCTCATCCGACGAGAGCGCCGCCGGCTTCTCGAGGAACACCGCTTTCCCCGCTTCCAGGGCTTCGACCGCGAGCCGGGCATGCTGGTCGTGCCGGG
>DATFGC010000549.1:0-9959 GCA_035249765.1 Gemmatimonadales bacterium
GGGAAGCGAGCCGCCCGCCGCAAGGGCGGCGGCGCCGGCCAGCCGGGCCAGGAAGCCGCGGCGGGGTGTGGGTCCGAGTGGATTCATGGGACACCTCGTGTTGGATAAGGTACGTCTGGTGGAGCATTGCCATTGGGCCAGTCGCCCCCCTTCCCGGCAAAGTCGGGACGCGGCCGGGAAACCACATAGGCCGCAACGTCGGCGGCCTGCTGATCGGTCAGGCTCACCGCCCGGTCATTGGGCATGTTGTGCCGAATGAACGCCGCCGCCGTCCACAGCCGCGCCATTCCCGCGCCCACATTGAACGACCGCGGGCCCCAGAGCGGCGGACCCAGTCCCTCGATGCCGAGCCCTCCGGGTCCGTGACACCGGGTGCAGGTCTCGGTGAAAATCGCCGCCCCCCGGACCGTATCGGGTGATTCGGCCCTCACCGAGTCGAGCCCCATGCCGGGCACCTCACCCGGAGGCGGTACGCCACGGGAGATGAACGCGAAATAGGCCATGATCTCCCGCATCTCCCGGCCGGTCCGCGGCAGCGCCTTCCCGTTGAGACTGCGCTCGAAACAGTCGTTGATCCGGTCTTCCAGCAGATTCACCAGGGCGTTGCGGCTGCGGTACTGGGGAAAGCGGGAGTACACCCCGACCAGCGGGAGTGCCCCGGCCTGGGTCCCCTCCCCCAGATGACAGCTGAAACAGCGCAGATCGCTGCCCACGAACTCCGGGAGGCTGTCGGGTGTATGGGCCAGGAGCGCCCTCCCCCGGCGGATCGCCGCGCCCAGCGCGCCGGCGGGGATCACCGAGTCGGGAGGCTCGGACAGCAGCGCCGTCCCCGCCACGTTCGCGGTGGCGCGAGGAGGCCGCTCATGGACCTCGCAGGCGACCACCAGCGCCGCCATCCAGGCCAGTGAGCGGATTCGACTTGCCAACAGCTCTCCCTCTGCGAGTCGTCGTGAAGTTAGGAAAGGGGGCGGACCGGATCAAGCAATCTGAAACAAACCAGGGGCTCACGGCGTACCGAATTGAAACATGGCAGGGCCGCGTTCTTCGCGTCCTCCACCAGGAGTCTCAAATGAACCGCCGGTACTGGACTCGAGTCGCCCTCGGCGCCCTGCTCGTCTTCGGCCTGGGACTGGCCGGCCTGGCCGCGTTCAACCGAGGCGCGGCGGAAGTACGAAGCCTGGTCTCCGCCGCCGCCATGCAGCTTCCGCTGCAGCTCGCCAGGCTGGACTTCTCCCTCGACGGCCGCAAGATCGGGAAGGTGAACGTCATTGAGGTACAGCGCACCGGTCCGGCCGATCCGGGCCGGGTCAAGCTTCAGGTGGCCCTGGCCGACCCCGGCGACCTCGGCGCGCTGGAGACCTGCCTGGTCACCTCGGACGACCTCGATCGCCTGCCCCAGACCAGCGGATTCCGCTGCGCCGATGCCGCCGAGACCGGTGCCGGACTGGTGGAGATGGGCCAGGTGGTCTTCCAGCCGGCCGGGCTGGTGCGGCCGCTCTATCTGCCCAGCCACACGATCGAGCGGTGGGGCCGGTCCGGAGTGAGCTCGCTCGACGCCTCGCTCACCGCCGACGGGCGGGGCGGGGTGAGCGGGCGCGGCCGGTTCGAGCTGGCCGGGGCCCACCGGGGCGTGGAGCGGGGAACCTTCCGGCTCGAGGCGGATGAGCGCGGCGCGGTCATCTCGGTCCAGGACCATCTGGGCCGGTCGCTCTTCGATTTCAGCGCCACCAACCATGGCCTCAGTGTAAAGATCAAGAAATAGCGAATTAGCTACTCGCTCCTTCCTAGCGGGTAAGATCGAACTGCCGAGTAAACTTGACGACGACCGCTCGATCAAGCGCCCTCGCGTTCTCGCCGGTTTCCCGCCCCTCATTGACGACCACGAAGAGCCCGGTCCCCGCCGGGCCCAGCCAGCCGAAGCGCAGATTGGCCGAAAAGCTCCGGGTCTGATCGTTCCACTGGGTCAGGGTCTGCAGGTACATGCTGGGTGAGAAGGCGTAGGCGAGCCGGAGCCGGATCAGCACCCGGTCGAATGCCCCCTCCGCGAGATTCAGCTTCTCGTAGTTGACCCGGAGCGCGGTGGAGAATTTCTCCCCCGGGCGGGCCGTGAAGGTGGTGGCGACTCCCGCCCGGTGGCCGGTGTAGAAGCCGCCGATGGTCGCCTCGGCCGAGAGCGAGTAGGGCGCGCTCTGATTGGTGATGAGGCTGGGGTTCCACTCCACCCAGTCGTAGACGCCGGTGGGCAGCAGCACCCCGTCGCCGATGTCGAAGGGAACCCGAAGCCCCTCCCGCACCAGGTTGATCGGGGTCTCGAAGAAGGTGCCGTTGGCGAACAGGAAATGGCTGTCGATGTGAATCAGCCGGCTCTGGGGCCGCCCGTCGGTGTCGTCGTACTGCCGGAAGGTGATGTGGGGCCGGGCCTCGCGGAACCAGGAGATCCGCGGGGTGCGGAGGTGCCGGAGCAGCCTGGCGCTGTAAAACCGGAAAGTGGGCCGCTCGAGGTAACCCACCTCGGGGTTGAAGTCGGGATCCACCTGGCGGGCCGCGAGTCCGACCTCCCAGGTCCGGGTCACGTAGCTCCCGCTCAGGTTCACCGCATTCGACGCCCCCTCCCGGCCCGGCGTTTCCGAGTGCGCCGCCCAGGCATCGATCGAAACCACATCGCCGATTCCGATCCGGCCGTCCACCCCGACCGTGACATTGTGGTCGGCGCTGCTGTCGGTGTTGATCCGGCTGACCGCGACGACCCCCAGCCGGGAGCGGGAAGGCAGCTCCCGGAGCACCCGCACCACCGCGAAGTTGTCCGGCGCGACGTCGGCCTGCCCGGCCAGCTCGGCCCGCCGGGTCTGAAGATTCAGCAACCCGACAGTGAACCCGCCCACCTTTCCGGTCAGCCGGCCGCCGCCCAGCAGGGGCACCTCGCGGCCGCCGGCTCCGATGCCGATCCGCCGGCTGAAGAACAGCTCGACCGACTGGGGGGTGCCCACCGCGAAGGTTCCCGCGTTCTCCAGGAAGAACGGCCGTTTTTCGGGAAAGAAGAGGTTGTAGCGGGTCAGGTTGATCTGCTGCTCGTCGACTTCCACCTGGGCGAAGTCGGTGTTGTAGGTCAGGTCGGCGGTGAGGCTCGGCGTCACCCCGAACTTGGCGTCGCCGCCGACCTCCGCCGACCCGTCGGTGGGAAGGCCGGCGGCATAATTCCGTCGCACGGTGCCCAGGACGTAGGGGGTGATGGTCGCCACTCGCCGGGCCGGCGGCTCCACCGCCTCCAGGGTGCCGGCCTGGGAGACCCGGAACAGGGAATACTGCCGGGCCATCGGGGCCCAGAAGTCCTCCTCGTTCTTCCGGCGGATGAAGCGCGCCAGATTGAGCCCCCATCGCTGGACAGCGCCGCCGGCGTAGCGGAGGGTGGCGAAGGGGATCCGGAACTCGGCGCTCCACCCGGCGGAATCCACCGAGGTGACCACCCGCCAGGTGCCGTCCCAGTTGAGATTGGCCGCGCCGGTGGTGCCGCTGGGGCCCGCCCCGGTGCCGCTGGGGCCCCCGAATCCGCCTTCCCCCTCCTTGACTACCTGCCCGTCGTGCTCGATTCCCGCCGGGGTCGTGCCGAAGACGAAGGCGTTCTGCCGGTCGAGATAGGTATCGAGTACGATCAGAAACGAATCCTGCTCCTTGAGGTCCGCATCCCGGCGAATTTCCCCGCGGACGATTCCCGCGGGATCGCTGTCATGCATCCGGGCCCCGATGTACAGCGCCTGATCGTCGAACACGATGCGCACCTCGGTGCGTTCGGTCGCCGAGCGCCCGTCGAAGGGCTCGTGCTGCTGGAAACCGCTCAGCACCGGAGCGGCGGCCCAGACCGTGTCGTCGAGCCGGCCGTCGAGCTGGGGTGCGGTCGTAACCCGGACTGCCCGGCCGGTGGGGCGTGCCGGGGCAACCGCCGACTGGGCGGCGAGCAGCGCCGGGACACAGCAGGCCAGCAGTGAGAGCGCGAGGTGCATACGGTCCCTTGTCCGGATGGAAGACTGGCCGGTCATGGCAGAGTAACCCGAACTGCGCCCGGCGGCGCGCCGGCCCTGAGTGCGCTGTCGGCGGCTTCTCGCAGCCGGAGCCAGGTCCCGGTGTGCTCGCCGAAGGGAACCCCCTTCGAGATCTCCTGCTGCGCCTCCGGATACCTCCCCAGCTGGATCAGGCAGGCGATGAGCGACATCCGCACGGAATGAACTCCGGGGTTGACCGTGAGTGATCGCTGATACAGTGCGGCCGCCGGATGGCAATGGCCGCGGCGCCGGAGCATATCGGCGTAGACCAGGTACACGTCGCTGACGTTGGGCGGTGCCAGGGCGATCGACATCCGGAATTCCTGCTCCGCCAGCCCCTCCGCACCGGCCAGAAGGTACATCTCTCCCAGGGCATGGTGGGCCCGGAAGCTCCGCGGGGCATCGCGATTGGCGGTGACGTACCAGTAGCTGAACATATCCGACCAGTCCGGATGCCGGGATGCGCTGCGGTAGGTTCCCAGAATCAGCAGGAGTCCGGTGACGGACGCGAAAAGGACGCGGGTCGACCCGGAGGCGCGCTCGAGCAGCAGGGAGCCCACCCCGCCCAGGAGCAGCATCGCGCCGACGCTGGCAAGCAACAGGGTGCGCTCGGCGAGGACGACGCCGGTCGGCACCAGCACGTTGTGCACCGGAAACACGGCCACCGCGACCCAGACAATGCCGAAGGAGATGGCCGGGGCGCGCCGGCGGGCCGCCACGGCGGCCACCACCGCCCCGGCGATCAGCAGCGCGCCCACGGTCGCCTCGGGCACCCAGGTATACCGGGCCACGATTTCCGACGGGCTGTAGTCTCCCTGAAGGCCGGCGGGCCACAACAGCAGACGGAACCAGTGCGGGACGACGGTGAGCATCGTCAGCGCCCGCTCTCCCAGGTTCTGGGGCGCGATGGCTTCGGCGATCAGGGCTCCCCGCAGTTGCCCGCCCAGCACCGCGGTGCGCATCGCGAGGAAGCCAAGGCCGGCCAGCGCCAGCAGGAGATAGAGCGGGCCCGTGGCCCGGGCCCGGTCGGCGAGCCCACGTCCTGCGGGTGTCAGGAACAATTCCGCCGCCAGCAGAAGACCCGGCAGGATGGCCGCGTTCTCCTTGAACAGGCACGCCACGAAGTAGAGCCCGGCGATCCCCAGGATGGTCCGCGGCCGGAGCGGCCCCGCGCGCCGGGCGGTGACATACCGGGACACCGCGACACAGGAGAGCAACCCGACCCAGAGCTCCCCCTGATTCACCGCCAGCGCGACCGCCTCGACGTGGACCGGATGCACGGCGAAGAGCGCCGCGACCGCGAAGGCCACGGCGGCGGGGAGGACGATGCGGGCCAGCCCGAACACCGCCAGGCAGGTAGCGCCATAGAGGAGATAACTGACCAGCCGGAAGATCAGCGGAGCCCCGCCCCCGACCGCCCATTGAACCGCGAAGGACAGGAGGGCCAGCGGCCGATACAGCTCGGGCGGGCGGGGGGGGCCGACATACGGCTCCAGGAAGAAGCGGGGGCCGCGCGCGAGATCGTGAACGGCGTCGTTCCGGAGGATGAAGGCGAAGTCGTCCTGGGCGAACTGGTTGGTGATGCCGGAGATCGACGCGAGGATGGCCAGAGCCAGGATGCCGGCCGCGGGCATCCAGGGGTGTTTCCGGAGTCCCGTCACTGCGGATTCGAGGAGGTCAGGGGGCCAATGCGGCGATCAGGGCGTCATTGCTGGGATACCGCTTGAGCTCCCCCAGCAGGTCCTGCATCGCGGCCAGCGGGGTCATCCGGGCGATCCGCTGGCGGAGCACCCGGGACGCGGCGAGCCCCGCCTCGCTCAGCAGCAGCTCTTCCTTCCGGGTGCCGCTGGCCAGAAGATCGATGGCGGGAAACACCCGCCGCTCGGCCAGATCGCGGGAGAGCACCAGCTCGCTGTTGCCGGTCCCCTTGAATTCCTCGAAGATGAGCTGGTCCATCTTGCTTCCGGTTTCGACGAGCGCGGTCGCGATCACGGTGAGCGAGCCGCCCCCCTGCGCCGGACTGACCTGGCGGGCGCTCCCGAAGAACCGCTTGGGCTTCTCCAGCGCCTGGGCGTCGAGCCCCCCGCTCAGGGTGCGGCCGGTCCCCCGCTCCACCGCGTTGTAGGCCCGCGCCAGCCGGGTGAGCGAATCCACGATCAGCACCGCATCCCGGCCCAGCTCCACCTGGCGGCGGGCGCGTTCCAGCAGCAGCTCGGCAACCGCGACGTGCTGGGCGGCGGGATTGTCGAAGCTCGACGCCACCACCTCACCCACCCCCGCTTCCTCCATCTCGAACACTTCCTCGGGCCGCTCGTCCACCAGGAGGATGAAGAGCGATGCCTCGGGGTAGTTCGCGTGCACCCCCTGCGCAATGGCCTGGAGCACCATGGTCTTGCCGCCCTTGGCCGGCGCCACGATCAGGCCCCGCTGACCTTTGCCGATCGGGGCCAGCAGATCGATGAGCCGGGTCGTGGCGGTGGCGGGATTGCCGGGCCCGAGATCGCTGGTGAGCCGCAGCGGAACATCGGGGTGGATCGCCGCCAGCGTGGTGAACTCGGGGCGGTCCTGAAGCTCCGCCGCGGGACGGCCGTTGATGGTGGCCACCCGCTCCAGCGCGGGACCGCCCTTTCCGTTGCGGGTCTCCCCGGTAACGTCGTCGCCGGTGCGAAGCCCGAACTGGCGAATGACCCGCTCATCCACCCGGACGTCGCCCGACTGGGGAAGGTAGGCGGCGGCGCGGCGGCGCAGGTGGCCCGACCGGCCGGCGATCTGGAGTACTCCCGATGCGTTCACCGGGAGTAGGTGTACATGAGATCGAGCAGCTCGTCGTAGGTCGCTTCGGCTTCCGGCCCGCCGGCCCGCCCCGCCTCCGCCACGCAGTGACGGAGATGATTCCGCATGACTTCCCGCCCCACCGCCCGAAGCGCCTCGTGGGCCGACGCCACCTGGATCAGGATCTCGGGACAATAGCGGTCCTCGGCGACCATCTTCTGGAGTCCCCGGATCTGGCCCTCGATCCGGCGCAGCCGCTTGAGATTGCGGTCCTTGATCTCGGGGTCCACCCCGGCGGCCTTCCGGCCACCCGGCTCGGCTCCCGTCTCGCACCCGCAGTGGGCGGGAGGCTCCGACTCAGTTGGTCTCATGCTGTTCCCGTTCACTGTTCACTGTTCACCCGGTTTGTCCATATCTCCGCAACCGCAGGGAATTCGACACCACGCTCACGCTGCTCAGCGCCATCGCGGCGCTCGCCAGCATCGGGCTCAGCAGGATGCCGAACCCGGGATAGAGCACGCCCGCCGCGATGGGGATCCCGATGACGTTATAGATAAATGCCCAGAAGAGATTCTGACGCATGATCCGGGTGGCCCGCCGGGACAGCCCGATCGCGTCGGTCACCGTCCGGAGGTCTGCCCGCATCAGCACCACGTCGCCCGCTTCGGTGGCAATGTCGGTACCCGAGCCCATCGCGATCCCCACATCGGCCGCGGCGAGGGCCGGTGCGTCGTTGATCCCGTCGCCCACCATCGCGACCACCTCGCCCGACGCCTGCAACCGCCGGATCTCGGCGACCTTCCCTTCCGGCAGCACGTCCGCCACGACCCGGTCGATTC
Source organism: Gemmatimonadales bacterium (assembly GCA_035249765.1). Lineage (GTDB taxonomy): Bacteria > Gemmatimonadota > Gemmatimonadetes > Gemmatimonadales > GWC2-71-9 > JABFSM01. The sequence goes on from DATFGC010000549.1 coordinate 7,649, forward strand.
CCGCCTCGCGCGCCACCGCCAGGGCGGTACGCCGGTTGTCCCCGGTGAGCAGGGCGATGTCGAGACCCAGCTGGCCGAGCCGCGCGATCGCCTCCCGGGACGAGGGGCGGACCCGGTCCGCCACCGCCAGCAACCCGGCCAGCTCGCCTCCCACCGCCGCAAAGACCGCGGTCTTTCCTTCCCCGGAGAGCCGCTCGGCCTCGGCGGCAAGGGAAGCGGGATCGATCCCGAGCTCGCGCATCAGGGCCGCACTTCCCACCGCCACCGGCACCCCGCGCACCACACCCGACGCCCCCTTGCCGGTGTGACTCCGGAACTCGGCGACCAGGGACTTCCTGACCCCGCGCTTCAGCGCACCGGTATGCACCGCCGCGGCAAGGGGATGCTCCGAAGACCCTTCGATGGAGGCCACCGGACCGAGCCAGGCCAGGTCTTCCCTTCCCCGTGCCGGTATCACATCGGTGAGCTCGGGATGTCCCTCGGTCACCGTGCCGGTCTTGTCGAGCACCACGGTGCCGACCCGGCCCACCCGCTGCAGCGCCTCCCCCCCCTTGAGCAGGAAGCCCAGCTCGGCGGCGCGGCCGGTGGCGACCATGATCGCCGTCGGGATGGCCAGTCCCATTGCGCAGGGACAGGCGATGATCAGCACCGACACCGCCGCGGCCACCGCGGGAAAGAGCCCGGCCTGTCCAGCGGCCAGGTACCAGATCACGAAGGTGGCGATGGCGATGACCAGCACCACCGGCACGAAGACCGCGCTGACCTGGTCGGCCAGCCGCTGCATCGGGGCCCGGGAGGCCTGGGCTTCCCGAAGCAGCCGGACGATGCTCGCCAGCATGCTCGCCTCGCCCAGCGCGGTGGCCCGGTACCGGAGCGCGCCGGTGCCGTTGATCGTGCCGCCGAAGATCCGGCTTCCCGGCTGCTTCTCGACCGGGAGCGATTCACCGGTAAGCATCGACTCGTCCACTCCCCCGGCCCCGTCGGTCACTTCACCGTCCACCGGGATCCGCTCACCGGGCCGGACCAGGATCATCTCGCCGTGGCGCACCTCGGCCACCGGGATGTCCACCTCGGCGCCACTCCGGACCACCCGTGCGGTGGCAGGCTGGAGAGCGGAAAGCGCCCTGAGCGCCGAGGAAGTCTGCCGGCGGGCCCGGGCCTCCAGGGCATTCCCGAGCAGGATGAGCGCGATGATGATGATCACCGCCTCGAAATAGACGACCGGCTCCATGCCCTGGTCCTGGAAGAGCCCGGGAGCGAGCGTCGCGGCAGCGGAGAAGAGGTAGGCCGCGCCGGTGCCGACCGCGATCAGGGTGTTCATGTCGGCGCTGCGGTGCCGGAACGAGCGCCAGGCGCGGACATAGAACTGCCGGCCCGCCCACAGCACGATCACCGTGGCCACCGCCAGCTGCACTTCGGCCGGCGGCATCAGGAGCATCAACCCGACGCCGAGGCCGAGGCTCACCACCGCCCGGAGCAGGAGACTCCGGAATTCCCCGGCCGCCTCCCGGTCCCGAACCGCTTCCTCCTGGGCGCCCTCCGGCTCGGCCGAAGGCAGCTCACTCTCGTACCCGGTGGTCCTGACCGCCTCGACCAGACCGGCGGGCGAGGTCACCGCGGGATCGTAGGTGACCGTGGCGGTGTTGAGCAGGAGATTGACCGCCGCACCGTTTACCCCGGGCGTCCGCTCCAGTTCCTGCTGGACCCGGGCCTGGCAGGCGGCGCAATGCATCCCTTTGACCGGCAGGGTAACGGTGGTGGTCATGTCACGATCAGCTTCCCGTGCAGCATGCCCATTCCGCACTTGAAGTCGAAGGTGCCCCGCGAATCAGGGGTGAATTCCACCGCGGTGCGCCGGTGGGGGGGCAGGGCGCGATGGATCCGGAACTCCGGGATGACCAGCTCGTCCGAGCAGGGGTTGGTCTCCTGCCGGTCGAAAATGAGCCGGACCGGGCGGCCAGCCTCGACCCGGATCTCACTGGGATCGTAGCCGCCCTTGACCGTGATCACCGCTTCCTGTGTCCCCCCCTCAGCCGGCACCGCCACCGCCGCCGCGCCAGGGGCCCGGGAGCGGAAGAAATACCAGAGAATCCACCCGATGAGGGCGAGGCCGGTGAGGAGGACAAGGAGTTTGTCGGTTGACACGGAATGGGGTTGGGGCTTGGGGGCTAGGGATTAGGGACTTTGTGTCTTTGCGTCTTTGCGTCTTTGCGTCTTTGCGTCTTTGCGTCTTTGCGTCTTTGCGCCTTTGCGCCTTTGCGCCTTTGCGCCTTTGCGCCTTTGCGCCTTTGCGCCTTTGCGCCTTTGCGCC
>DATFGC010000550.1:0-7404 GCA_035249765.1 Gemmatimonadales bacterium
GCACTTTTTGCGGCGATCTGCCCTGCTTCCCCGGGCACCCGAGCGAACTCGATTCCCTGGAGCCGACCCAGCATCTGCACCAGGGGCACCTGTTCGTTCCGGCGCAGGGTCGCCGAATCGATGAATCTGCCGAAGCCGAGCCGGCGCCGCTCTTCGAAGGCCTCGAGGCCCAGGCCCCGGGGCCGGTCGGGACTCACGGTCACCACGATCGAATCCAGGCGGACGGTTGGGGTATCAGCATGACGTTGGCCCAGACCGTATCGGCCGATCCCAGCACCACCCACTCCTGCACCGGCCGAAAGCCAACCGACCGAAAGAGCGCGAGGCGTCGGCCTGCAGGGAGCATCGGGAGCCAGTATCGGCCTGATCCGTCGGTCAGGGCGCGCCACTGGGAACCGACGATGACGACCTCGACGCCGACGAGGGGGCGACCGGTCGAGTCGGCCCGAACGGTGCCGGTGAGCACGCTCTGCCCGGCGAGCGGGGAGGCCGCCAAAGCCAATGCCAGTCCGATCCAGCCCGCTCGACCCATGGAAGAGAGCTACCTCCTTGCGTCTTTGCGTCTTTGCGTCTTTGCGTCTTTGCGTCTCCTCAACATGCGCCCCGCTCCATTCAATCACAAGCACGACGGTCTCCGACTAGATTGCGGAACACCGCACGGCCCTCTGACCACTGACCACTGACCACTGACCACTGATCACTGATCACTCCGGCGTAATGCCCCGTTACCGAACTCCACTCCTTGCGGTCCTGGCAGCCGGCTCCCTCGCGCTGGCCGGGTGCGGACGGGACGCCGCGTCCGCCGAGTGGCACGAGGACACCGGATATCGCTGGCGCGAGCTTGCGGTGAGTGGCGCCAGGCCCGGCTTCACGGCGATGGGAGCCCGCACCGGGATCCGGTTCGAGAACACGGTGAGCGATTCCCTGCTGCTGGCCAACCGGATCCTGGCCCAGGGTGGCGGGGTGGCGATGGGGGACGTGGACGGCGACGGGCTGACCGACGTCTTTCTGGCCCGGACCCAGGGCCCCAGCGCGCTCTACCGCAATCTGGGCCAGTGGCGCTTCGAGGACATCACGGCCAGCGCAGGCGTCGCGGCGGCCGGGCGGCACTCGACCGGGGCCACCTTTGCCGACATCGAAGGCGACGGAGACCTCGACCTGGTGCTGCTCGCCACCACCGGACCCAACGCGATCTTCCTCAACGACGGCGCCGGCCGGTTCACCGAGCGGGGCGCCGACATCGGCCTCGATTCCGCCGGGCGGGGCGCCACCACGCCGGCCCTGGCCGATGTGGACGGGGACGGCGATCTCGACCTCTATGTCACCAACTACAAGCCATTCACCCCGGCGGACCGGATCGCGCCCCAGCAGCGCGCCTTCAACCAGGTGGTCCGGCAGACCGGTCCCGACAAGTACGAGGTCACGCCCCGGCACCAGGCCGATTTCAAGCTGGTGGTGCGGGCGGACATGGGCGGGCTCAACCTGACCATCCGGGCAGAGCCGGACGAGTTCTATCTGAACGAGGGCGGCCGCTTCGTGCGGGTGCCGCCCGTCTCGGACAGGTTTCGCGATGCCCAGGGCCGACCCGCGACCCCCGACGAATCGTTCGGGCTCGACGCCCGGTTCGCCGATCTCACCGGCGACGGGGCGCCCGAGCTTTACGTGGTCAACGATTTCGAAGACACCGATCAGTTCTGGATCAACGACGGCCGGGGAAACTTCCGGCTGGCCGACTGGACCGTGCAGCGCCAGACCAGCAATTCCGGCATGGGGGTGGATGTCGCCGACATAAATGGGGACGGTCTGCCCGATCTCTTCGAGGTGGACATGCTGAGCGCCGACACCCGTCGACTCAAGACCCAGATCCCCACCCACACCGCGCTGCCCAAGCGCCCGGGCGACCTGGAAACCCGGCTCCAGCTTCAGCGCAACACGCTCTTTCTCAACCGGGGCGACGGGAGCTTCGGCGAGATCTCCGAGTTCGCCGGGGTCACCGGCAGCGGCTGGTCCTGGTCCACCATGTTCATGGACGTGGACCTGGACGGCTGGCAGGACATCCTGATCACCACCGGGCACCTCTGGGACCTGATGGACGGGGATACCCAGGAGCGGCTCCAGAACCGGCTCAGCGACGTCCCCTGGCAGCGGCACCGCTGGGAGTATCCCCGGCTGGCGCTCCCCAACGTCGCGTTCCGCAATCGGGGCGACCTGACCTTCGAGGACCAGAGCCGGGCCTGGGGCTTCGGGGTCGAGGACGACATCTCCCACGCCCTGGCCGCGGCCGATCTGGACGGGGACGGCGACCAGGACGTGGTGGTGAACCGGCTGAACGCCCCGGCGCTGGTGCTGCGGAACGACGCCCCGGCGCCCCGGATCGCGGTCCGGCTCCGGGGCAGGGCTCCTAACACGCAAGCCGTCGGCGCGGTCATCCGGGTGCTGGGCGGTGCGGTGCCGCTGCAGGTACGTGAAGTGGCCGCGGGCGGGCTCTACCTCTCCCACAGCGATTACCTGGCCAGCTTCGCCACCGGTGAGGCCGATTCGGTGCGGATCGAAGTGGTCTGGCGGGATGGCACCCGGAGCGTCGTGGAGGGGGCGAGGCCCAATCGGCTCTACGAGATCGGGGCTTCGGAATTGGGAGCTGGGGGTTCGGGAGGGCTTCCCCCAACCCCCACCTCCCAGCTCCCAGCCCCCCTGTTCGAGGACGCCACCGCCTCCCTGGGCGGCCACGCCCACACCGAGGACGTCTTCGACGACTGGGGCCGGCAGTTCCTCCTCCCCAACGCGCTGGGCCAGCTCGGCCCCGGGGTCGCCTGGTTCGACAAGGACCGCGACGGCGACGAGGACCTGCTGATCGGCACCGGCAAGGGCGGGCGGCTCTCGGTCTACCGGAACGACCGCGGCCGCCTGATCGCGGAGCCGGAGCGCGGCCCGGTCGCCCCGGCGGATTTCACCAGCGTGTTAGGCCTTCCCACCGAGGGGGGCGCCCGCATCCTGGTGGGGGTCTCGACCTGGCAGGCCCGCACCCTGCCCGAGATGACCGATCAGCCCGCCGCGCTGGATCTCCCGCTCGTCTCGGGCCGCTTGCCCCCGGCGGCCGATCCGCTGGTCGGCTCCCACGAATCCGCCACCGGGCCCCTGGCGCTGGGCGACTACGACGGCGACGGCGATCTCGACCTCTTCGTCGGGTCCCGAGCCATCCCGATGCGCTATCCGGTCGCCGCATCCTCGGGCCTGTTCAGGAACGAGGGCGGCCGCTTCGAGCTGGATCAGGCCAACACCGAGGCGCTCAGGAACGTGGGACTAGTGTCGGCCGCGATCTTCGCCGACCTCGACGGCGACGGGGACGCCGACCTCGTCCTCGCCCGTGAATGGAGTTCGGTGCTTCTGCTCCAGAACCAGGCCGGCAGTTTTACGCCCGCGCCGGACGCGCTGGGCCTGGCCCGCTGGACCAGCCGCTGGAACGGACTGGCCGCCGGCGATCTCGACGGGGACGGCCGGCTCGACCTGGTGGCCACCAGCTGGGGACGGAACACCGCCACCCCCGCCGACAGCACCCGGCCGCTCTTTCTGCTGCATGGTCCCTTCGGCGCCGCCGGCGAGGAGGAAATGCTCCTGGCCCGCCACGATCCCCGGCTGGGAGGACTGGCGCCGCTCACCAGCTACGCCCGGCTCCGGGTCGCGGTGCCCTCGGTGGTGGGCCGGCTCCGCACCTTTGCCGAATACGCCGACGCCACCACCGACAAGGTGCTGGGCTCCCAGGCCGGAAGCGTAGGCCGGCTGCAGGCGGTGACCCTCGATCACCTGGCGTTTCTGAACCGGGGCGACCGCTTCGAAGCGGTTCCCCTTCCCGTTGAGGCACAGCTCGCCCCGGCCTTCTACGCCGGGATCGCCGACTTCGACGGCGACGGCTCCGAAGACCTGTTCCTGAGCCAGAACTTCTATCCCACCGCCGTTGGCATGCCGCGCTACGACACCGGCCGGGGGCTGCTTCTCACCGGCGACGGCCGGGGCGGACTGACCCCTATGGCAGGGGCGCGCTCCGGCATCCTGGTTTACGGCGATCAGCGCGGCGCCGCCTACAGCGACCTGGACGGCGATGGCCGGCTCGACCTGGTGGTCTCCCAGAACGGCGCCCCGACCCGGCTGTTCCGGAATCGCGGAGCGGCGCCGGGGCTCCGGGTCCGGCTGGTCGGCGCGGGGTCGAATCCCGACGCGGTGGGAGCCCAGATCCGCCTGGTCTACGGCGAGCGCATGGGGCCGGTGCGGGAGGTGCAGGCCGGCTCGGGATACTGGTCCCAGAACGGCGCGGTGCAGGTCTTCGGCGTCTCCGGCACGCCGACCGCGGTGTGGGTCCGCTGGCCCGGCGGCGAGGAAGTACGAGTGGCGGTGACAGCGGGCGCGAAGGAAGTGGTGGTGAGGCGGTGAGCGGTGAGCGGTGAGCGGTGAGCGGGAGCGGTGAGCGAATAGCGGATAAGCGGATAGCGGATAGCGAAGAGGTAGTCAATCCGTGTAGCCGGAGGGCCGGCGGCGGTGCCACCCCGACGCCTCCTGCCAGGCTCGGGCCACCGTGCAGAGCTCCGCCTCTCCGTAGAGCTTCCCGATGAAGGAAAGGCTCGCCGGCATGTCCTCGTCGTTGAATCCGTTGGGAAGCACCGCGCAGGGATGGCCGGTCAGGTTGGTGACCAGCACCACCCCGAAGGTCGGCGCCACGAACACGTCCACCTCCCGGAACACCTCCTCCATCCGCTGCATCAGCAGGGTCCGGATCCGCTGAGCCTGGAGGTACTCCACCGCGGGAATCAGCCGGCTGGACCGGAAGAAGTTGGGCCACGCGGTCGAGTGCTGCTCGGCCAGCAGGTCGATCTCCCCGGTGCGGGTGATCTCGTCGAAGCCGGCCGCCGCCTCCACCAGGATGATCTTGAGCGCGTCGAGCGGGATGTCGGTGGGCAGGTCCACTTCCACCAGGTTCACCCCCAGCTTGCGGAGCTGACCCAGGGCAAAGTCGTCCCGCAGCTTGCCCTGCCTCGGCGCCTCAAACGCTGCCTTGAAGTAGCCCACCCGCACCGAGGAGAGCGAGCGCCCCGGATCCCAGTCGAAAGGAACCGGGACCACGGTGGGATCCTTCCCGTCGGGCCCGGCGATGGCTTCGAGCACCAGGGCGCAGTCCTCGATCGAGCGGGCCATGGGCCCCACCTTGTCCAGGCTCCAGCACAGCGTCATCGCCCCGTGCCGGCTCACCCGGCCGAAGGTGGGGCGAAGTCCGCTCACCCCGTTCCGGGTGGCGGGGGTGACGATCGAGCCGATGGTCTCAGTCCCCAGCGCGAATCCCACCAGCCCCGCGGAGGTGGCGACCGCGGAGCCGCCCGAGGAGCCGCCCGCGCCCTCGGTCCTCCGCCAGGCGTTCATGGTCTGCCCGCCGAACCAGGTCTGGTTGAGGGCGAGCTCTCCGGTGGAGAGCTTGGCGATCAGCACGGCCCCCGCCGCGTCGAGCCGTTCCACCACGGTGGCGGTGGTATCGAGGACCCGCTCCTTGTAAATCGCGGCACCCCAGGTGGTGGGATACCCCGGGACTGAGAGCAGATCCTTCACCCCATAAGGGATGCCGTGCAGCGGGCCGAGATACTTTCCCGCCGCGATCGCCCGGTCCGCCTCGGCGGCTTTCCGGAAGGCCCGTTCTTCGGTGAGATTGACCACGCAGCGGAGCGAGGGATTGAACCGGCGCAGCCGGTTCAGGTAGACCCGGGTCAGCTCGGTCGAGGTGACCCGCCGGGTCCGGATCAGGTCGGCAAGCTCCACCACGGTGAGGAAGGCGAGGTCGGAATTCGCTGCCGGACGCTCGAGCAGGAGCCGGCGCGGCGCGACGGCTCGGCGGGTCCTGGGCTGGGCCGGGGGCTGGCGGCCGGGAAGCAGCGGCGAGAACCGGAGTGCGGGCAGCGTCTCGTGTGGGAAATGAACCCCGCGGAGTGCCTCGTAGCTCTCCAGGTTGCTGTCCAGGAAGCCCAGCATGAACTCGCGCTCCGCCTGGGTGTACTGGATCCCTGCGACCGCGGCGGCTGCCTTGACCATTTCAGAGGTGATCGAGCCCGGCGAGGCCGATTGCGGACCTCCCGGCCCCGCCATAGGCTTCTCCGCCTGGAGCCGGTTCCACAGCCCCTCCCCGACCGCCGGGGCGAACCCGGCCAGGGCGCAGATTCGAAGGAAGGCTCGGCGGTCGGCCATGCGGGCGCTCTCTGAGCAGGGAAGCTGGCTGGAAGGTGCTTGGTAGATACGCGCGGGCCATGGGGCGGCGTTGATCCCGGCGTCCCACCGGTTCTGAGCCACCCCATTCCGGAAGGGTACCATGCGACGGTTTGCGCGAGGGTCCGTCCTCCTGGGGGCCACCCTGGTGGCGGCCATCACGGGCTGCGGCAGGGGGGCGAACGACTCCGGCCGGGTCGATTCCTCCGCGTCCGCTCCCCCGGCCTCCGACCAGATCGCGGTCCGCAAGGTCGGATTCGCGACTCCCGAGTCGGTGCTCCACGATCCGCTCACCGATTCATACCTGGTCTCCAACATCAACGGCTCCCCGCTCGAGGCCGACGACAACGGCTTCATCTCCCTGCTGACGCCGGAGGGACAGGTTGCCAGCCTCAAGTGGATCGACGGCGGATCGGATTCGGTGACCCTGCACGCCCCCAAGGGGATGGCGGTGGTGGACGCGTTCCTGTACGTCGCGGATCTCACCACCATCAGGCGGTTCGACCGCCGCACGGGAGCGCCCCGGGGGGAATTCCCCATTCCGGGCGCCAGCTTCCTCAACGATGTCGCCGCCTCACCGGACGGCTCGGTGTATTTCACCGATTCCGGGTTTCGGGCCGGGGCCGGCGGCTTCGAGTCCTCCGGCACCGATGCCATCTACCGGCTGGGGGCGGACGGCGCGCTGGATACGCTGGCCCGGGGCGACTCGCTGGGCCGCCCCAACGGGATCGCGCTGGCGGGCGACACCGTCTGGGTGGTGAGCTTCGGATCGGGAGAGTTGTACCGGGTGGTGAGCGGCGGCCGCGCCGACATTCAGAAGTTGCCCAGGGGGAGCCTGGACGGTCTGGTCATCGTGGTGGGAGACCTCTTCGTGTCGAGCTGGGAAGGGGAGTCGCTGTTCCGGGGGCGCCCCGCGGGACCGTTCGCCGAGGCCCTCAAGGGCCTCAAGGCCCCGGCCGACATCGGGCACGATATGTGGCGGAACCGGATCCTGATTCCGCTGTTCAACGAGAATGAGGTGCGCTTCGTCCCGTTGGCGTTTTAGACGGTGAGCGGTGAGCGGTGAGCGGTGAGCGGTGAGCGGTGAGCGGTGAGCGGTGAGCGGTGAGCGGTGAGCGGTGAGCGGTGAGCGGTGAGCGGTGAGCGGTGAGCGGTGAGCGGTGAGCG
>DATFGC010000551.1:0-9138 GCA_035249765.1 Gemmatimonadales bacterium
GCGGGCGGTGTAGATCTCGTGCGCCGCACCGGCCGTGTACCGGCCGAACTGATCCACCTGGAGGATCTCGGTCACCGGGAACACATCGAGCCGGTCGGCAATGTCGGGCAGCACGGTGTCCCGCGCGCCCATCCCGCGGTAATACCGCAGCGGGATGTGGACGAAGTTGCTGGGCCGGCTGTTCGCCGTGGACCCGAAGACGTAGCCGTCCTCGGTGAAAGCGACACCCCAGGTGTTGTTGCTGGTTCGGGCGACGTATTCGAGCGCGCTGCCGTCGCCCGGAAAACGAAAGTACCCGGAGCCGAACCGGCCCCGCTCGTAGGTCACTCCGCCCACCGTGCCCCGGAAGCCGTTGTAGCCGACCGAGCCCCAGACCTGGTTGTCGAATCCGTAGCGCAGGTTGCTGATGGTGCCGTGGGTGTCGCCCCGGGGGAACCCGGTGAACAGGATCTTCCGCTCGTCCGCCTTGTCGTCGCCGTTGCTGTCCCGGAAATACAGCATGTGGGGCGCCTGGCCCACGATCACCCCGCCGTTGGCGAAGACGATGGAGGTCGCCAGGTTGAGCCCGTCGGCAAACACGATGGTCCGGTCGGCCAGCCCGTCGCGATTGCTGTCCTCCAGGATCAGGATCCGGTCGTTGCCCCGCACCGAGTCCGGCAGCACGGTGTTGGGATAGTCGTTGGTCTCGACCGCCCACATCCGGCCCCGGGCGTCCCAGGTGAAGTCGATGATGTTGCCCACCAGCGGCTCCACCGCGAGCGGCGTCACCGAGAGCCGGGGCCTCAAGGTCATCAGCGCCAGCGACTGGCGGGTGGGCAGGGCGGCCTGGGCTTTGGTGATCGCGGTGTCGAGGGTGTTCCACGGCGCCGGGGGACGCTTGTAGGTCGGCAGCGGGACCTGGAGGTCGATGGTCGGCAGGCCGCCGTCGGCCGCCCGGACCGCCGGCGCCCGCGTCCCCGCAGCCCAGCGCAGCCCCTGCTCCACCAGCCGCTGGAATCCGGGATTCCCCCAGGTACGCTGGTCGTGACCCCACGCGGTGTAGAAGACCCGGCCCTGGCCATGGCTCCGCACCCAGGTCCACGGCTCGTCGTGCCCGTTCTCGCGGCGCACCTCGAGCACCGTGCGGTTCACCGGGTTGTGCTTGGTGTGGATGTAGGTCTCATCCCAGCTCTCGAACGCGGGCACCCCCTGGAGCGCGGGATGCCCGGCATCGACCCGCACCGCGCTGAACGTCCCGGTCCCGTGGCTCTTGAACGCGGCCCCCACCAGCCGGATGAAGGCTTCGGAATTCTGGAACGAGGCCGAGGCGCAGTGCAGCACCACCAGACCGCCGCCGTCCGCCACGAATCCCAGCAAGGCGCCGATCTGCGGCTCCGTCACGGTCAGGTGATTGTTGTACAGCATGACCACGTGATACCGGTCGAGCTCGGCGTCGTTCAGGTCCTCGCGGCGGTCGGTGTAGAACAGGTCGATCCCCCGGCCCGCGAGCACCGGGAGCAGCTCCTTGGCCCGGCGGGTGGGCTGGTGGTGCCCGTTGTCCCCCAGGAACAGGACCCGGAGGCGGGTGGGGGCCCGCGCTTGGGCGAAGGAGGCAACCGGCAACAGGCAGCAGGCAGCAACCACCCCCGCGGCGACTTTGAGGCTCACCGCACGATACCCCCCGCGGCGGCGGTCCCGCAGGTACATCACTCCGAAGACCAGGATCAGCAGCAGCGCCGCGGGGGCGACGTAGCGGAAGGATCGCTGGCCTCCCGACGCTTCCGCCGGCTGGAGAATCGCGTTGGCCTCCCCGACCAGCGGCTCCTTCGGAATCGCGGTCGCGACCACCGCGCGAAGGGCGTTGGCGGCCAGGTCGTTGTTGATGTTGCCGGTCTGTTCCGCGGCCGCCAGCGCGCTCCGGGTCGCCAGAAGCGCATCCTCCACTTCCCGCTGCCGATATCCCAGCTCGGCGAGATTCGAGGCGGACTGGGCCCCGGCCACGTATTCCGGAAACTTCTGATCCACCCGCTGGAGCACCCCGGCGGTGGAAGGTGGGAGCGACTCGGCGAGGTATCCGTCGGCCAGCTTGCCCATGAGCGGCACCCCGACGGCGCCCGCCATCCCCAGCCCGACGCCCGCGGTGAGTACGATGCCCAGTGAGCCGGTCCTGGGCATCTTTTCGCTGACCACCCCGACCATGGTGGGAAAGAAGAACGCCACCCCCCAGGCGAAGACGGTGGCCGCCGCGAAGGCGCTCCAGGTGCCCGACGCGAAGCTCAGCAAAAAGAGACCGGATCCGGTGAGGAGAGCGGCGGTAAGGAGCATACCGGTGGGGGCCAGCCGCTCGACGAAGTGTCCCGCCAGCGCGCGCAGCACCACCATCCATCCGCTGATCCAGACCAGCACCAGAATCCCGTGCAGGCCCGCGGCCTGGAGCACCGCCGGCACCCAGCGCATCGGCCCCAGCTCGAGCGAGGTGGTAATGGCCATCATGGCCAGCATCAGCAGGAACAGCGGACTGGTGAGGGTGTACCGGAACATCTCCCGGACCGGAATGCCGAGCTGGCTTGTTTCGGTCTTAGGGAATCGCTGCGGCAGCAGCATCGCTCCATAGACCAGAATCGGGAGGTAGATCACCCCGAGCTGCCAGGGCCAGGCGGCGAACCGCCCGCCCCAGGTCGAGAGCGCAAACCCGGTGACGCCTCCCAGGACGATTCCGATCGGGAAAAAGGCGTGAAACCAGTTGAGTCGTTTGGTCTTCTGATCGGGGAAGAGCGCAGCCACCAGAGGGTTGCCGGTCACCTCGATCATGCCATTGCCGGCGGCGAGAGTGGCCGCGCCCACCAGCAGGAGCCAGAAAGCGGAAGGATCTCCTGCCCGGGATGCCGCCGAGATCATGAGGGTGATCCCGGCCAGGTGACCGATGAACGCGAGCCGGGCTCCGTTCTTGAGCCCGAACCCCTCCAGCAGCGGCCCCATGACCAGGAGAGAGATCGCCATGCCCCACAGCGCCGCCCCGCCGATCAGGCCGACCTGATAGTTGGTCAGGATGAATTGCTGTTTCAGCGGCACCAGGATGTTGCTGACCAGCGCGAAGGATGCGCCGGTCGGGATGAGCGCGAAACAGATCCCGAAGAAGAGGCGGCGTCGGTGAAGGTCATCCGGCCCCGTAGACGGCTCGGTCATGGGCAATGCTCCTTACGGGAAGGCGTGCCAGTCAAGTATATCGCCTGAAAGGCCGTACAAGACGCCTGCGGGGGTTCCAGTCCATCTTGTATTGGTGACCCATGAGGGAGACCTATGTCAGCGAATATATTGAGGTTCGCAACGGCAGTGACCTGCTTCATCTCTGCCGCGGGAGCGCCTGCCGCCGCACAAATCGCCCGGCCGCTCTCGCCGGGGTCTGCATTCGACAGCACCCTCTCCCCGGGAGAGACCCATCGCTACGCGGTCAGGCTTTCCCCGGGCGGGTCCGCCAACATCACGGTGCGTCAAAACGGCGTGGACCTGGTGATCGAGGTGCGCGCCCCGGACGGCTCGCTCCTCACGACCGTCGACAGTCCGAACGGCCGCAACGGAGACGAACCTGTCGAGATTCTCGCCCAGCAGCGCGGCGCATACATCCTGGTAGTGCGGCCCTTCGACAGCCGGGAGCCCGTGGGCAAGTATCACCTTCAGGTCACCGCGCTCCGCAACGCTCGCGCCACCGCCCAGCTGCTCCATTCCCGCAAGCTGGCCCGCGACTCGGCCGTCGCCTGGCTCCGGCCCCAGAGCTCGGCGATCGTGGCGACGGGCATGGTTCCGGGCGAAGGCGCGCTCCCGCCGCTCGACCAGATCGCGGGGCGGGTCCGGGTGCTGGGACTCGGTGAGGCAACCCACGGGAGCAGGGAATTCGGTGACTTCCGCTTCTCGGCCACCAAACGGCTGATCGCGCGCGACGGGTATCGCATCGTCGCCATCGAAGCGAGCGAGAGCCGGCTGGCGCTGCTCGACCGCTACATCGCCGGCGAAGGCATACCGAGCGCCGAAGTCAGCAGGACGATCGAGTCGGGATGGATCGGGCGGCGGACCCAGCGCGAGCTGGTCGCGTGGCTGCGGGAGTGGAATGCCGCACACCCGGCGGCTGACCGGGTCCGGCTGGTCGGGGTAGATCCGCAGGACAACACCACGGCCCGCGAAACGCTGGGCGGCTTCCTGCAAAGGGCCTACGGCGCGGGCGTGCTTGCACTCTGGACGCCGATTGCGCGGGAGATGGCGGCAGCCGATTCACAGGTCCTGGTATTCGGCAACTCCGACGTCGCCCCGGCGGTTCGGCAGGGGCTGATGGAGCTCGTCGCCATGCTCGAGCTGGATGCACCGATCCTCAGGCACCGGCTCGGGAGCGGCGCCCTGGAAGCGGCGGCGGCGGCCGCGCGCCAGCTCGCCCAGATGGCGGACTTCAATTCGAACAGCGGCGGTGCCATCACCCATTGGCGCGATTGGTATATGGCGGCAAATCTGCTGCGTGCGCTCGATCTTGCGGGGCCCAGCTCGAAAGCCATCTTCTGGGCACATAACGCGCATGTATCGAGTCCTCCCGGACGGCCGATCGAGCGCCGTACCGCCGGAGCGTACCTGCGCGATGCGCTCGGGTGCAGTTACGGGAGCCTGGGGGTGACGTTCGGCGAAGGAGCGTTCGTGGCCCAGATTCCCAACGACAGCGCGAATCGGCTGGCCGTCTCCTCCTTGCCTCTTTCGCCGGAAGAATCGATCGACGGAGTCCTGGCGAAGCTGCACCCCGATGGCGCGATCGTCAGCTGGAAATGTCCGCAGGATTCCACCGTCGCTCCGGGCTGGCTGCGCCCGCTGCGTCCGATGCACTGGGTGGGTGGGTTGTTTGCTCCGGGGAGCCCGCCGAGCGAGGCGTTCAGGCCCTATGATCTGCTGCGGGACTTTGATGGGGTAGTGTACCTGCGCCGGGTTAGCGCCGACGAGCTTCCTCTGAACCGGCCGCTGGTCCCCGCCCGGCGCCGGGGGCGCCGCCGCTTCGGCCGACCTACGCGATCACGAAGGCCCGCACCGGGAAGGTGCCGAATCCCCGGACCTTGACCGGCACCCCGAAGAACCGGCTCCCCCGCTCCGGCACCGCGTGGAGGCCCCGCAGGTGCTCCACGATTGGAATCTCCCGGCCCAGCAGCACGGTGTGCACCGGGCGGGACCCGTCCTCGGTATCGTCGATGTTGAAGGAGTCGATGCCAACCAGCGCGGCGCCCGCACCGGCCAGCCATTCCGCCAGCTCGCCGGTCAGATGGGGATGACCCTCGAAGTAGGCCTCGGTCCTCCAGTGCCGGTCCCAGCCGGTCTCGATCAGCACCGCCCGGCCCCGCACCGCCTCGCGACCCAGCGGAATCCTGCCGATCGCGCGGCCCGAGCCGGGAGGAATCCGGATGACGACACAGTCGAGATTCGCGAGCGAGGGGAGCGGGAGATCCGCGAGATCCTTGCCGTCGGGATACCGGTGGAACGGACTGTCCACGTAGGTCCCGGTGTTGGCGACCATCTCGATCTTCCCGATCTGGAATTCGGTGCCCTTCGCGTAGAGGGCGCGGGACTGCTCCCGGCTCAGGTAGTCGCAGATCACCGGGGCGGGGAGCCCCTTGTAGGTGATCATGCCGTGTTCCACGGTATGGCTCACGTCGATGAGCCGGCCCGGAACCGGCGGAACCGTCATGTTGGTCGCGCCTAGAGGTACTTCATCATCAGCACGGCGGTGTCGGGACACACGTCGCTGAATTCCCGGGTCCGCCGGATTTCCGGCGGAGCTTTTTCCCGGCCCACCCGCACATACCCGAGTCGCTCGAAGAACCGGTCAGCCGTGGTGGTCAGCAGGTAGAGCGTTTCCACCCCCTCCCGGATGGCGTGCCCTTCCGCCGCTTCGACCAGGGCGGTGCCGCACCCCGCGCCGCGGGCGCTGGCGTCCACCGCAAGGGAGCGGAGCAGGGCGGTTGCGCCCAGCAGCTCGAGGCCCACCACCCCCACTGGCCTATTGCGCGGCCCCAGGCCGAGAAAATGGCTCAGATCGGCCTCGTCGAGGTCCTCGATCGGCAGCCCGGCTTCGCCCACCAGCCGGAGGACCTGGGCCAGGTCGGGCCGGGTGAACACCCGAGCCGGACTCAGTGCCATGCGATTCCAGGGAACGGCGTCATCGGCAAGACCGCGGAGAAGCGGGAGGGAATGGAGCAGCGGGGGCGATGCCGGCACCCCCGCTGTCTCCTTCGGACCGGCCTGGGCCGGCATCATGGCCCAGCCGGTTACGGAACGCGGGTGGCCTCCAGCCGGAGCCGCGCCACCGAGTCGGCACCGGTGGTCGCATACCGCGCCATCAGGTGCCCGACCAGCTTGCCGTCCCGGAGCCGCATGACGCTGCGGGTGGTCACCTGCACCCCCGGTCGCAGCACGCTCTCGAAGGGCCCGAACTCCGTGACGATGCTGTCCCCGGCCACCTCGATGACCCGGGTAGCCATCGCGGGGCGGCCCGGGATCATGGTCATCCAGCCCGAGGTATCCGCGGTCACGGTCATCTCGGAGGTCACCAGCACGCTGTCGCTGTTCTCCGCCATCGTGCGGACGGTCCACCTGCCCGCGACCTCGGCAAGGCTGATCGGCGCCGGCATCGCGGCGGCGACCGCCGTGGTATCCTGCGCGGGAGGCGCATCGTCGGTGCCGCAGCCCGCCACAACAGCCGCACAACAAAGCGAAACGAAGAACCGCATGGTCCCTCCGTAGAAGTGGCCGGCGGGCCGGGAGTCGGCTCGCCAAGCCGGCGAATGTACGGCCTCGCGGGGGAGTCGGCAATCGCCCCGGTCACGGACAGGGCGGTTACCACCGCATGGCATACCCGAGGCGCACGGGAGTCCAGACCACCCGATAGATCCCGGTGCCCTCGCCCCCCGCGACTCGGACCACCCGGATCCAGCTTCCCACCCGGATCGATCCCAACCCCAGCACCACACCGCCCTGGGCACTGGGGTACACGGCTCCGAAGTCGTCTCCCCCCAGGAGCGCCGCCCCGATCGGAGAGAGCGCCACCTCCAGGTTTGGGCCGACCCGCACCCCCAGCACTGGGTACGCGGTGGCCCACTCCCGGAGCCGCCCGAACTCCCCCCTCCGGAGGACCACCCCGTACGCGGGACCGGCCGTCAGCGCGAGCCCCAAGCGGAAGCTCCCGAAGCCGTGCAGGTACTGAATCCCGCCGGCCAGCGGTTCCGCCGCCACGGTCACCTCGTTGGGCCGGACGGCCCGGGACTCCCCCGGGGGGGCCTGGGCCCCGAGCCCGCTGGCGCCCGGCCCGAGGACCAGCGCCAGCAGCAGGAGGGCCCGCACCGCCCCTTCCCGGAGGGCCCGCCCCATCCGGACCAGGCGGACCGTTTCGCCACCGGGAAGCCGGTGGGAAACCGGCTCCAGCCGGTCATAACCCGCAGCCCGGTAGAATGGCTCTCCCGGCAGGGTCGCCATCAGCTCGGCCCGGCCGAACCCGGCCGCACGGGCGCAGGTCTCGGCATGGCCGAGCATCCGCCGGCCCAGCCCCTGCCGGGCCCACTCGGGCCGCACGAAGAACGCCCGGATGCGCGCGGCCTCGGTCGCGGGATCCAGCAGCGGGTCCAGGGTCTCCTTGGCCTGGTCTCCGCCGAACAGCGTCCGCCGCCCGCTCCACCCTCCGCAGGCTGCCAGGGTCCCATCCCGCTCGATCACGAAGTAGGTCTGGTCGGCGATGAGCCGGGTGTCCACCCCGAAGACGTGCCGGATGAGCAGATCGGTCTCCGCCGGGGTGTAGAACCCCCGGCTCAGGTCCCGCGCCGAGGCGGCGATCAGGGCGTTGAGCGCGGGCACCTCGCCAGGCCGGGCCGGACGGAGCAGGTCGGTCATGGGAGCGGGTTAGGCCCGTCCTGCGAAGTCATAGGTAAGCAATACGATCCCGGACGGATAGGGTTTGAGATCGGTGAGCCGGAGTGCGGCCCGGCTCGACAACCCCGGAAGAAACGGGATGCCCCGTCCCAGCAGGGCCGGGACCAGCCCAACCTCGATCAAGTCCACCAGCCCCAGCTCCATCATGGTGCGGAACAGCTCCCCTCCCCCGAAGAGCCAGATGTCCTTGCCGGGAAGGGCGCGAAGCCGCTCGACCGCCTGGCGCACCTCCCCGCCGATCACGGTGATCCCAGGGTGATCCTCGGCCCGCATCGTCCGGGAGAACACGTAGGTGGCAAGCTTCGGGAGCATCCCGCCCGGCTGGCCCTGCGCGGCCTCGTAAGATCGGCGCCCCATGAGGACGGTGTCGAACCGCCCCATGAAGGCGCCCCAGTCGATCTCCAGCTCCTCCGGGATCCAGTCCGCCTCCCCGTTCGGCCCGGCGATGTAGCCATCCAGACTCATCGCCACACTGTACCAGATCCGCCGGGCCGGGCCGGGGTGCGGGTCCTGACTCACCGGGGAGCGCGCTTGGCAACTTCGGCCCGATAGGCCTCGCTCGCGTAAATGGCCACTTCGACCCTCCGGTTCCGCTGGCGGCCCGCCTCGGTGTCGTTTCCGGCGACCGGCTCGGTTTCACCCAGTCCCCGGGTCGCGATCCGGTTCCGCGCGACGCCCTGCGAGGCCAGGTAGGCCGAGGCGGCGCTGGCGCGGCGCTCCGAGAGCGACTGATTGTAGCCCGAGGTCCCCAGCGCATCGGTGTGCCCGACGATCAGCACGTCGGATCCCGGGTACTTGTCGAGACTGGTCGCCAGCTCCCGCAGATTGGCCTGCGCTTCCGGCCGGACCACGTCGGAATCGAAGTCGTAGAGCAGACCGGATTCGAAGGTGACCTGAATACCCTCTCCTACCCGCTCCACCTTGGCACCCTTGATGTTCTGTTCCAGCTCCTTGGCCTGCTTGTCCATCTGGGCGCCGATGATGGTGCCGGCGACCCCGCCCACCACCGCCCCGATGATCGCTCCCTTCGCGGTGGAGCCGGCGGCCGCACCGACGGCGCCCCCCACGACGGCGCCGCCGGCGGCGCCGACCACCGCCCCGGTCTGGGTCTTGGTGGCGCAGCCGGCCAGGACCGTCATCCCGGCCAGCACGAGGAATCCGGTGCGCTTCATGAGCTCTCTCCTCCCCAGGGTACAGAAGGTGAGACGTTCCCGG
>DATFGC010000552.1:0-5493 GCA_035249765.1 Gemmatimonadales bacterium
GATCAGTCGGCAGGCAGCTGGAGCGAAGCACGAATGGCGCGGATCGTCTCCGGGCCGGTACGACAACAGCCCCCGATGAGTCGGGCGCCGCGCTCGCGCCAGCGCCGGGCGCCCGCCCCGAAGTCGAAGGGACCCTCACCGGGAATCCAGCGCCGTCGCCCGGCGTCCCACCGCTCCCCGCTGTTGGGGTAGATCACCAGGGGCCGGGCCGTAACCCGGGCCGCGCCCGCCAGCAGCTCCTCGGCCAGTGAGGGCGGCACGCAGTTGAAGCCCACCGCAGCCACCAGCGGATGTCCCGCCACGGCCGCGATGGCGTCGGCCACCGGCGTGCCCTCGCCGATTCGCGAAGAATCCTGGCAGGTAAAGGAGACCCAGGCCCGGATCTCCGGCCAGGGCGCCAGCAGCTCGAGGACCAGGACCGCCTCCTCGGCCGAGGGGATGGTCTCGATCGCCAGCAGGTCGGGCCGGGCGGTCATCACCGCCGCGAGACGGGGCCTGTGAAAATCGGCCAGCTCCTGGCGGGAGACGCCGTAGTTCCCCCGGTACTCCGAGCCGTCCGCCAGGGACGCACCGTAGGGCCCGATCGAGGCGGCCACCAGCGGCCAGGCCCGCCCTCCCGCGCGCGAGGGATCGTTCCAGAACCGCTCCCGGGCTTCCTTCGCGAGCTCGACGCTCAGCGCCATCAGCCGCACGGCGTCCTGGAAGCCGATCCCGCGGGCGGCAAACCCGGCGATGCTGGCCTGGTAGCTCGCCGAGACGGCGACGTCGGCGCCGGCCGCGAAGTAGGCCTCGTGCACCTCGCGGATGAAGTCGGGTCCTTCCACCAGCTGTCTTGCCGACCAGAGCGGATCCGCGAGGTCGGCCCCCCGTCGCTCCAGCTCGGTGGCGAGGCCGCCATCGAGCACGACATACCCCTGCGATTCGAGCAGCTCTGCAAGAGGGGGCGCACTCATTCAGCCCGAAGGGCCTCCATCGGGTCGACCGACGCCGCGCGACGGGCCGGCACCACGCTCGCCAGCACGGCAACCAGCACCATGATCGCCGCCATGCCCCCGAACATCGGCAGATCGAGCGGCTGTAATCCGTGGATGATCGACCGGAGCAGGGTCACCACCACCACCGCAACCAGCGCTCCCACCACCACCCCGCCGGCGCCCAGCCGCAGTGCCTGCTTCAGCACCATCCAGGTTACGTCGCCCCGCCGCGCGCCGAGCGCCGCACGAATGCCGATCTCGTAGCGGCGCTGCGCAACCAGGAACGAGAGCACCCCGAACAGCCCGAGGGCTGCCAGGCCGAGCGCCACGGCGCCGAGCCCGGCCAGGCCCGAGGCCAGCATGGTCAGGGTGGAAACAGCATGTGCTCCGACCGCGTCGAGGGTGCGTACCCAGATGATCGGGACCCGCGGGTCCACTTCCCGCGCGGCCTGACGCACCGCCGAAAGCATCGGCTGCGCGGAGCCGCTGGTCCTGAGATAGAAATAGCTCCGCGGGCTGTACCGCCAGGTTCCCGGAATCACCACCAGCCCCTCCGGCGCGCGGAACGCCGCCTCCTGGCGGGTCGGAATGACCCCCACCACGGTGACGATGGTCGCGGCCGAATCCTCTCCGATCCGGAGGGTGCGGCCGATGGGGTCGGATCCCCCCCAAACTTCGCGGGCGGTGACTTCGTCGACTACGGCCACCGAGGGCGGGGTCATCTGCTCGGCAGCCGTGAAGAGCCGGCCCCGCAGCGGCACGAGGTTGGTGGCGTCGAACCAGGCCCCGGAGACTTCGGCCAGATCGTAGTAACGGGGCTCGTCCGGGTCCCGTCCCGACTCGGTCATCGGCGCCTCGCCGACCATGTCGAACATCGCGAAGGGCGCCATCCCGGCCGCCACCACCCCGGGCAGGTTACCCAGCCGGTCCAGCATCGCGCGCTGGTAGGCGCGACCGGTCGTGGAATCGAAGCCGAGCAGATCGAGATTGACCGACACCAGCATGGCGCGATCGGCCAGTGCGTCGAGCGACGCGGAAGGCGGTCGCTCCGCGATTCGCACGAACACACTGGAGACGGCGAGCAGCGCGAGCGAGGCGGCGATCTGCACCACCACCAGCGCGCTCCGCAGCCGGGAGCGGCGAAACCCGCTGCCCGGCGCGCCATCCTTGAGCGCTCGGCCCAGATCGGCGCGGGTGGCCCGCAGCGCGGGTGCCAGTCCGAACAGGAGCACGGTCGCCAGGGCGAGGGCCAGGGTGAAGGCCAGGACCGAGGCGTCGATCGGAATCCGGAACGGAATGGCCAGCACCCAGACCCGGAGCCCGTCGAGCAGCCACCGCGCCAGCAGCACGCCCAGCACGCTCGCCGCGATCGCGAGCAGGCCGGTCTCCACCAGCAGCTGGCGCACCACCCGTCCCCGGGTGGCTCCGAGCGACAGCCGGACCGCGATCTCCCGGCTCCGCTCGATCGCGCGAGCGAGCAGCTGATTGGCCAGGTTGGCACAGGCCACCAGCAGGATGATGGCCGGCACCACCATGACGAAGAGCATGCCCTGGAGGGCTTCGGCGGCATTCCGGGTGCCGCCGGCACCGGGGTCCAGCTCGGCAAAGGCGTTGCGGCGATTCTCGGGGTATTCGGTGGCCAGCCGGGCCGCCACCGCATTGGCCTGCGCTTCAGCCTGGCCCAGGGTCGCACCGGGGGCGAGTCTCCCGAAAACCTGGAGCCAGCGGTCCTCGAGCACCGCCGCCATGTCGGTGAGAGCCGACTCGGTCCGGAGCAACGGGGCGGCAGCCAGCGGCACCCACAACTCGGGTGCGCCGAGATCGGGGTCGACAATCTCGCCAGGCTGGAGGCCGAAGAACCCCGTGGGGGCCACGCCCAGAATCGTGAACGAGCGGGTCCCGATCGTCAGCACCTGTCCGACGACGTCGGGCCTGCCCTCGAATGTCCTCTGCCAGAACCCGTGGCTGATGACGACGACCTGATCGAGGGTGCGGGGATCATCCCCCGCGGTCATCAACCGGCCGGCGGCGGGCCGGGTACCCAGCACATCGAAGAAGCCGGCCGAGACCAGGTGGCCTCGCACCGCCTGGGGCTCGCCGGCCGCGCGTACCGAGAGCTGGACCATGCCGTAGGCGGCGGTACCGGAGAATGCCGGGATCCCGGTCTGCAGCAGCTCCCAGTCGGCGATCGAGACGGAGCTGGGCTGCGATCGTCCCCATCGGGTATCCCGGCCGAGCAAAACGACCGCCAGCTGGTCGCGCTTCACCACGCCGGGAAACTCGCGGAACATGAAGGCATTGATGAAGCTGAAGGCCGCGGTGTTGACGCTGATGCCGATCGCGAGGATGAGGGTGGCGATGATCGCGAAGCCCGGGGTCCGCCGCATCGAGCGAACGGCATAGCGGCAGTCCTGCACCAGCTGCTCCAGCGGCATCCAGACCTGCGACTCGTGAAAGCGCTCCCGGGCGGCGGTCCGGTTTCCAAAGGCGCGCTCCGCCGCGGCGCGGGCATCCTGGGGGGTCATGCCGCCCGCGATCAGCCGGTCGGTCTCCAGCTCCAGGTGGGCCTGGATCTCTTCGGCAAAATCCTGGTCGGATCGCTTCCCGAGGCGCATCGGTCAGCCCTCGGCCAGCGCGGGGCCCAGGACCCGCCCGATCGCGGCGGTCATCGCGCGCCAGCGGCCCGCTTCGGCCGTCAGGTGTTTCCGGCCCCGCGCCGTCAGCTCGTAGAAGCGGGCCCGGCGGCCGTTGCCCGACACGCCCCAGTCGCCCCTAACCAGCCCCTGGGCCTCCAGCCGCTGGAGCGCGGGGTAGAGCGAGCCGTGCTCCACCAGGATCGCCTCGTCGGAGCGCTGCTGAATGGTGCGGGCGATGCCCTGCCCGTGCTCCGGACCCAGCAGCAGGGTCCGAAGGATCAGCAGGTCGAGGGTGCCCTGGAGCAGCGCCAGGCGCTCGCGGTCGTCGCTTTGGGTAGACATTCTACCTGAACACTAGCGCGGCCCCGGGCCCGGGTCAACCGCGGCTGCGACCCGGATCGGCGCGCGCCGCGTTCCACGCTTACCTTATGCATCTGCCCTTTCACCCGAGTGGTCACATGAAGCGACTGTTGTTCGCCGCCGGCGCGGCGCTGACTCTTGCGGGGTGTTCCAAGGCCCCTGCCCCTCCCGCCGACCAGGCCTCGGCCCGGCCCTTCGGATCCGACCGGATCAGCGTGGTGACCCGCGGGACCGGACCCGACATCATCCTGGTACCCGGCCTGAATTCGCATCGGGATGTCTGGGACGGGGTGGCCGACTCGCTGGAAGGCCGGTACCGGTTGCATCTGGTCCAGCTGAACGGCTTTGCCGGGCCTGCCCCCGGCCCCAACGCCGACGGCCCGGTGTCGGCGCCGGCAGCAGAGGAAATCGGCCGCTACATCACCGAGACGGGGCTCACCCGCCCGGCGGTGGTCGGTCATTCGATGGGCGGTACCATCGTCATGATGCTGGCGGCCCGGCACCCCGAATTGATCGGGCATCTGATGGTGGTGGACATGCCCCCCGCCCTGGGGGTGATGTTCAGCCCGCCGGGAGCAACGGCCGAGGCGGTGCGGCAGATGGCCGACTCGATGCGCGCCGGGATACTCTCCGCGGCGCCGGGCAGGGGCATGTTCGAGCAGATGGTTCCGACCATGACGAAGGTGGATTCGATGAAACCGATGTTGCTCGACGGCTCGCGGGGGAGCCACCCGGCCACGACCGCCAATGCCTTTCACGAGCTGATCGTCACCGACCTGCGCCCGGAGCTCCCGCGGATCACGGCCCCGATGACGGTCCTCTACGTGCTGCCGCCCAACTCGCCGATTCCACTGGCGCAGTACGATTCCGCCATGCGGGCTGCCTATGCCGGCGCGCCGGGCGCGCAGATCGTGAAAATCGAAGACAGCTATCACTTCATTCAGTTCGACCAGCCGGGGCGTCTGATTGCGGAGCTGGAAGCCTTGATGCGACGGTAGGCTCGCACCCTCCACCATCCCTGCAGGAGCCGGCATGTCCCGAGCCGCCCGCCTTTTCATTTGCGCCATTTTCGTCCTGCCTGCCGCGGCCCGGGCCCAGCGCACCCCGGCGGCGCCTCGAGCCGCCTCGGAGCTGTTCAATCAGCTCAAGTGGCGCCACATCGGCCCCGAGGGGAACCGGGTCTCGGCGGTGACGGGGGTGATCCGCGATCCCAACGTCTACTACGCCGGGGCGGCCTCGGGCGGAATCTTCAAGACCATCGACGGCGGGCTGCACTGGGAGCCGGTCTTCGACAGCATGCCGGTCTCCTCGATCGGCGCGCTGGCGGTGGCTCCCTCGGACCCCAACGTGGTCTGGGCCGGCACCGGCGAGTCCTCAATCCGCAGCAACGTCTCGCTGGGCTGGGGGATCTACAAATCCACCGACGCGGGCAGGAGCTGGATCCGCTCCGGGCTCGACAGCACCGGCCGGATCGCGCGGATCGTAGTCCACCCCACCAATCCCGACCTGGTCTACGCCACGGC
>DATFGC010000553.1:0-2648 GCA_035249765.1 Gemmatimonadales bacterium
CCTCGTCCTCGCCCAGCGCCGCCGCAAGCTCGTCCCCCGGCGCGCTCACGGTCACCCGCACGGTCTGGCCGGGTTCCACGCCGTACTCCGAGCGAATCGAGCGCACCGCCGCGACCAGCTCCTGGAGCGCACCGAAGCCCCGCACCGCGGCCGCGTCGGGGGCCCGGCGGTCGCTGCCGGGCCAGGGCGCCACCATGATCGAATCGGAGTCGGTCCGGCCGGGGAGCCGCCGCCACAGGCACTCGGTGATGAAGGGCATGACCGGGTGGAGCAGGCGAAGCGCCGCGTCGAAGGTCTGGGTTACCACGGCGCGGGCGACGTCGCCGCCCGGCTGATCGCCATAGAGGCGCGGCTTGATCACCTCGAGGTACCAGTCCGCCAGGTCGCTCCAGATGAAGCGGTGGATCGCGAGCGCCGCATCGTTGAGGCGAAACCGCTCGTATCCCGCGGTCGCCTCCCGCACCGTCTCCTCGCAGCGGGCGATGATCCACCGGTCCGCCAGGGTCAGCTCCTCGCGCCGGACCACCGTGGGAGAGTTCCCCCCCAGAGGCCGCACCGGTCCGTCGAGGTTGCCCAGGATGAAGCGGCCGATGTTCCAGAGCTTGTTGGCGAAGTTGCGGCCCGGCGCGAAGGAGCCTTCGAGGTCCTCGGGATCGAGGATGAGGTCGGTGCCCACTGGAAGTCCCGATACCACGGTGTAGCGCAACGCGTCGGCGCCGTAGCGCTGCACCACGTCGAGCGGGTCGATTCCGTTGGCCAGCGACTTGGACATCTTCCGGTGCAGGGTGTCGCGCACCGTGCCGTGCAGATACACGGTGGAGAAGGGCACTTCGCCCATGCTCTCGAGCCCGGCCATGATCATCCGGGCCACCCAGAAGAACAGGATCTCGGGTGCGGTGACCAGGGTGTGCCCCGGATAGAACCGGGCCAGGTCCCGGGTCCGGTCGGGCCAGCCGAGGCTGGAGAAGGGCACCAGCTGGGAGGAGAACCAGGTATCGAGCACGTCCTCATCCTGGCGCACCGGCCCGCCGCAGCCGGGACACAGCTCCAGATCGGTGAGGCTGACCGACACCTCCCCGCACTGGGGCGACTCGCAGTACCACACCGGGATCCGGTGTCCCCACCAGAGCTGGCGGGAGATGCACCAGTCGCGAATCCCCTCCATCCACTGGGCGTACTCGAGGCCGCGATGCTCGGGGATGAAGCGCACCCGCCCCTCGCGCCAGGCGGCGAGCGCGGGCTCGGCCAGCGGCTTCATCCGGACGAACCATTGATCGGAGAGCCGGGGTTCGACCACGGTGTCGCAGCGGTAGCAGTGGCCGATGGCGTGGGTGTGGCGCTCGATCCGCTCCACCACCCCGAGGGCTTCCAGTTCGGCCACGACCTTCTTTCGCGCCTCGAAGCGGTCGAGTCCGCGGAACTGCCCGGGAACCTGGTCATTCATCCGGGCGTCATCGGTCATGACGTCGAGCGCCTCGAGCCCGTGCCGGCGGGCGATCTCGAAGTCCACCGGGTCGTGGGCCGGGGTCAGCTTCACGGCGCCGGAGCCGAAGGCGGGGTCGACCGCCTCGTCGAGCACGACCGGAATCCTGCGCCCCACCAGCGGCAGGACGGCGAAGCGCCCGGCAAGGTCACGATAGCGTTGGTCCTCGGGATGGACCGCGACCCCGGTGTCCCCCAGCATCGTCTCCGGCCGGGTGGTGGCCACGGCCAGATGGCCGCCGCCCTCGAGGGGATAGCGCAGGTGCCAGAGGTTGCCTTCGACTTCGACCTTCTCCACTTCCTCGTTGGAGAGCGCGGTCAGGCAGCGAGGACACCAGTTGATGATGTACTTGCCCCGGTAAATCAGCCCTTTCTCGAACAGCGAGACAAAGACGGTCCGGACCGCGCGCGACAGGTCGGCATCGAGGGTGAAATAGGTCCGGTGCCAGTCGCAGCTCGAGCCGATGGCGCGAAGCTGATCCAGGATGGTCCGCCCGGTTTCCTCGACATAGGCGCGAACCCGCCGCTCGAACTCAGGCCGCCCCAGCTCGAAGCGGGTCTTGCCTTCCCGCGCGATCAGTCGCTCCACCACGTTCTGGGTGGCGATGCCGGCGTGGTCGGTGCCGGGCACCCAGAGGGTGTCCCGCCCCCGCATCCGCTCGAAGCGGACCACCACGTCCTGGATGGTGTTGTTGAGCCCGTGACCCATGTGGAGCTGGGCGGTCACGTTGGGCGGGGGCATTTGAACAACGTAGGGACGGCTGGACGGCTGGACGGCCCCTCGCTCCGCTCGGGGGGGGCCTGGACGGCTGGTATGATCGGAGGCCGGCTCGAAGAGGCCCCGCCGCTCCCACTGGCCGTAGAGCTCGCGTTCGAGGCCGGTTGGATCGTATTGCGGTGGAAGGGGCGAATCCGGGCTCATGCCGAGCGGGGGGGGTCGTCCCGAACCAGCGTCACGTGGGAATCATCCTCGCCCCGCACCAGGAGACGGTTCACGATGGGCTCCTCGCCCGCCGCCGCTTCGGCGGTGCGCTGGGCCCGGAGCCGGGCGGCCCGGGTGGAGACCCAGCCATGCAGCGCGAGCCCGGTCCGTCCGCTGGTGAGCAGCTCGAAGGCTTCGCCGGCCAGCTCGGGGTCGTTCGCCAGGGCCTCGCGCACCCGGGCGA
>DATFGC010000554.1:0-2734 GCA_035249765.1 Gemmatimonadales bacterium
CGATGAGCCGGTGGTGAGCGGCGTGGTCAACTCCCTGCTGGCCCAGGAAGCCGCCATTGACCTGGGAAGCTACCTCCTGGGCGAGGAAATCGGGGTCGGGATGCATCGCCGGCTCGATCCCCGCTGGTCCCTGGACCTCTCGGCCCGTTTCGAGCGGAGCAGCAGCGTGGTCACCGAGGCCAGCCCGGCGCGGGGGACCTACGAGCCCAATCCGTCGCTCGGAAGCGGAAGCTTCTGGCTGGGCCGGGCGATCTTCACGCTGGCCCCGCGCGGTGCGGTGGACCGGGGTGATCTCCGGCTCCATTTCGGTCTGGAGGCGGGATTGGGGGAGACCGAATACCTCCGGGCCACCTTCCGTTCCGATGGGCGGGTACCGGTCCCCCTGGGCCACCTGCGGCTCCGGACCATTGCCGGAATGGCTACTCCAGGCCTCCCCAAGGCCCGGAGTTTCGCCATTGGGGGCCGCGGCACGCTTCCCGCTGAGACCTTCCGCCAGTGGGGCGGGCGCCGGGTGCTTTCCGGGCTGCTCGAATGGCGGGTGCGGGTGCCGATTCCCGCCGTGGGCATGGGGCCCTTTGCCAGTACCGGGAACCGCGCCATTGTGGCGCCCTTCGTGGGCGTGGGATGGGCCGGGGGGACGATCGAAGGGGTGGGCTGGCGCGCCAGCGAAGGAGCCCGGCCGGTGGCCGGCGTCGCGATCGAGCTGCTCCAGAACCTGCTCCGGCTCGAGCTGGCAACCCCGCTGCGAGAACGGCCGGACCGGCCTCGCCGATGGGGGCTGACAGTGGACGTGGCGCCGGAATGGTGGCCGATCCTCTAGCCCCGTTTGCCCCGGCCCGCCTAAATTACAGGCTTCGTAACTTTTCCATCCTTGGGAAGCGGTGCATGGCCTTTAGCGACGAGTGGCTCGTCCCTACCCTCTCCACGGTCGTGACCGAGGTGCAGCTCGCCAAGGTCCGCTCGGAGGCGCGCGAGGGGGCGTCGGTGTGGGAAGCCCTGGTCGACCGGCGGTACAGCACCGATGATCAGATCGTGCGGGCGGTGGCGGCCCGGTTCCACCTCCCCATCGCCGACCTCTCCCAGCAGGATCCGGACATCCAGAACGCGCTGCCGGAACAGGTTGCCCGGCGGTACAACGTCCTTCCGATTCGCAGCACCGACTCCTACCTCGAAGTCGCCACCGCCAATCCGTTCGACATGGACGCGGAGAAGATGCTCGCGTTCGTGTCGGGGCGGGAAATCCGGATGGTGCTGTACTCGCCCGGCAAGATCCGCGAGAAGCTGGACGATCTGTACCGGTCGGCCGAGGTGGTCTCCCGATTGCTCTCGGGCATCACCGAGCAGCATGAGGTCAGCCATCTCACCGAACCGTCGGAGGAGGTGTCCAGCTCGGCCGAAGAAGCCCAGGCCCGCCCCATCATCAAGCTGGTGGACACCCTGATCGCCGATGGGATTACCAGCCGGGCCAGCGACGTGCATGTGGAGCCGGTGGAAGGGGGCGTGGCCGTCCGCTACCGCATCGACGGGGTGCTCCGCCAGGTCATGAAGATTCCCCGCTCGGTGGGGATTCCCCTGGTGTCCCGGGTCAAGATCATGTCCGGGATGGACATCGCCGACCGGCTCCGGCCCCAGGACGGCCGCTGCCGGGTGGCGGTCAACGGCAATCCGGTAGACCTCCGGGTTTCCACCCTGCCGGCGTCGCTCGGGGAGAAGCTGGTCATCCGGATTCTCAATACCAAGACCACGATTCTCTCCCTCGATGCGCTCGGGCTTGAAGAGGACGAGCTCGAGATCATGGGCGGGCTGCTCCAGCACAAGGAGGGCATCATCCTGGTGACCGGACCCACCGGCTCCGGGAAGACCACCACCCTGTACGCCGCGCTGCGCCAGGTGCAGGGCGACAAGGTGAACATCGTGACGGTGGAGGATCCGGTGGAGTACCGCCTGGGATCCAACATCGTGCAGGTGCAGGTCAACGAGAAGGCCGGACTCACCTTCGCGAGCGCGCTTCGCTCGATCCTGCGGCAGGACCCCGACGTGGTGCTGATCGGGGAGATCCGCGACATGGAAACGGCCCAGATCGCGCTCCAGGCATCCCTGACCGGGCACCTGGTGCTTTCCACCCTGCATACCAACGATGCGCCGAACACGGTCACCCGGCTCATCGACATGGGCATGGAAGCCTACAAGATCGCCGCCGCGCTGCGGGGCATTCTTGCCCAGCGGCTGCTCCGCCGGCTCTGTCCTTACTGCAAGATCAAGGAGACCGAGGCGCTGCCCGAGCGGATCAAGGTCTGGCTTCCCGCGGGTCCCGCCGAGCTCTATCAGGCGGTGGGCTGCTCCGAATGCGCCCACACCGGCTACCGGGGCCGGTTCGGCATCGTGGAAATCCTGGTGATGAATCCGGAGATCGAGCGGCTGCTCGGCCGGGGGGCCACCGCCGACCAGATCGCCGCGGCGGCCCGCGCCAACGGCATGCGCTCCCTGTTCGAGAGCGGGATCCGGCACGTGATCTCGGGAGAGACTTCAGTGGAGGAGCTGCTCCGGGTCACCGAGCCGCCCCGGCCCGAGGAGGTTCCCCAGGCCCGCCAGGAGCGCGAGGATCGCGAGGACCGGCAGGCCCGGCTCGACCGGCAGGACGATGGCATGGAGCGCCGGCGCCGGCCCCGCGCTCCCGAGCCCGTCGGGGAAGCGCCCCCTGGGGGGGTCGGGGTGATCCCGGAGCCCCCGGCCC
>DATFGC010000555.1:0-4644 GCA_035249765.1 Gemmatimonadales bacterium
CCAACTGGTTCGTGGGCGACCTCTCCGGCATCGGCCAGGCGATCCGGTTCGCGGTCTCCACGACCCCGGGCCGGCCCGCCGCCGCCACCTTCGACCGCACCCGCAGCTACCTCGAGTCGGTCAAGGCCTTCCCCCAGAACCTGAACATCCGGGCCAAGCTCACCTTCCGGCCCCAGGAGCCGGTCGGCTTCGTGTCGGTGCCGGACGGCCGGTTTCTGCCGATCGCCATCCACTACACCCTCGCCAGCCTGCCGGTCCAGCCGATGACTCCGCGCTACGGCGACGACCGGGTGGGGAATTTCTGGACCGTCCACAAGGACTTCTCCCAGGAGGATTCCACCACCTTCGTCCGCATGGTGAACCGGTGGCGCCTCGAGCCCGGGGAACGGGTGGGCGACAAGTTCCGGCCCCGGCAGCCGATCACCTATTACATCGACCCCAATGTTCCCGAGGCCTATCGCGCCGGCTTCAAGGCCGGGGTCGAGGCCTGGAACTCGGCCTTCGAGGCGGCGGGATGGGTGGGTGCGATCCGGGCGCTCGACCTGCCGGCCGACGCCGACGCCGAGGACATCCGCTATGCGACCCTCCGGTGGAACGTGTCCGATCAGCCCGGATACGGTGCGATCGGCCCCTCGACCGTGGATCCGCGAACCGGCGAAGTGCTCGACGCCGACATCCTGTTCGAGTCCACCATGTTCGGGAATTTCCGCAACAGCTGGCGCAATATCTTCGGCCCCTCCTCCGCGGCCGCGGCGCTGGAGCAGGCGCTCGGCGTCGGCGACTACGAGCCGAAGGAGGGTGAGTTGGAGCTCACCGGCTTTGCGTCGGCCTTTGCCGAGCAGGGTGGCCTGCTGAAGGCCGCGCTGGTGGCCAACGGCACCATCGGAGTCAGGGATCCGGTGCCGGCCCAGTTCGTGGATCAGGCGGTCAAGTGGGTGGTGATGCACGAGGTGGGTCACACCCTGGGCCTGCAGCACAACTTCCGCAGCTCGGCCAGCACGCCGGTGGCCAAGCTCCAGGACGCGGCCTGGGCGACCGAGAACGGAGTCTACAGCTCGGTGATGGAGTATCCCTCGGTCAACATCGCGCCCAAGGGGAAACAGACCGGGCCCTACTATACCCCGGGGGTCGGATCCTACGATCGCTGGGCGATTTCCTACGGCTACACGCCCGACGACGCCCGGGCCCATGCGCTGGCCCGCCAAGTGGCGGATCCGCGGCACCTCTACGGCACCAACGCCGAATCCGGCGGCGCCGGCGCGCTCGACCCGACCATCAATCCCTACGATCTGGGCGACGATCCGCTGGCGTGGGGCAGGGAGCGCACCGCCATTCTGCTGGAGCTGCTCAACGACCTTCCGGCCAAAGTGCTGGCCGACAATTCACCGTATTCCGATCTCGCCACCGCGTTCAACGGCATCATGAACGAGTATGCCCGGGCCGTCGCCCCGGCGATCAAGCACCTGGGCGGGGCCTACATCAACCGCGACCACATGGGCGACCCGGCGGGGCGGCTGCCGTTCGTGAATGTGCCGCGCGCCAAGCAGCGCGAAGCGCTCGACTTCGTCGTGGAACGGGTCTTTGCGCCCACGGCGCTGACGGTGGCGCCGGCCACCCTGCAGCGCATGGGGTCCAACCGCTGGCTGCACTGGGGCACCAGCACCACCTATAACGGGCGACTGGATTTCCCCTATCACGAAGGCGTGCTGGGCTTCCAGGCCGCGACCCTGGCCAACCTGCTCAATCCGTTCCGGCTGGCCCGGATTCGCGACGGGGAAACCAAGTACGGCGCCGCGACGATGGTCACCATCCCGGAGCTGATGGGAGCCCTGACCCGGTCGATCTGGACCGAAGCGTGGGGTCCCACTCCCCGGGCAACCTCGGCGGTGCGGCGCGACCTCCAGCGGGCTTACATCGACCAGATGAGCCAGATCGTGGTCCGGCCCGCCCCGCGGACCCCCGCCGATGCGCGGTCGGTAGCGCGGTCACAGCTCCGGGATCTGAATCGCCGGATCGGCACCGCCGTCGCCCGGGGAACCACCCTCGACGCCTACACCCGGGCCCACCTGGAGGAGTCGAAGGCGAGGATCGACAAGGCCCTTGGCGCGGGACTGGAAGCGGAACGCCCGTAGGGAGCCAGGGAGCCAGGGAGCCAGGGAGCCAGGGACTACCCTGGCTCCCTTTCTCTTGCGCAGGGGCGCCCTGACGCCTGAGGCCACTTGCGGCCCCGCTGATATTGCGCGTCCTTACGGATCTACCCCAATACAGGACCCCCGTGACCCGACCCGCGCTGGCATCGCTGGCATTCGTTCTCCTCGCCGTCAGCCCAGCTCCTCCGTCCCCCGACATCGAGCTCAACGACAACCTCCACCCCGCCGGCCGAATGGTGGGCGGTGTGCTGGTGCTCGATCTCGAGATCAGACCGGGCAGCTGGCATCCGCTCGGCTCGGGGAAGCCGTCGATCAGGATTCCTGCCTTCGCCGAAGCCGGCAAACCGCTCCAGAATCCCGGCCCGATGATCCGGGTGCGCCTCGGCACCCCAGTCCGCGCCCGGGTAACCAACCGGAGCGACTCGACGCTGATCGTCCGGGGGCTCTCCTCCCGGCGCATCCTGGCGATGGATTCGATGCTGCTCGCGCCGGGGGCATCGGCCACGGCCAGCTTTACGGCGGACGCCGAGGGCAGTTTCTACTACTGGGCGGGCAGGCCGGGAGAGGGACTGGTGGGACTGCTTCGCAATCGCCGCTGGTACGAAGAAAGCCAGCTGAATGGAGCCTTCATTGTGGACCCGGCAGCCGGAACGCCGCTCCGGAAGGATCGGGTGCTGGTCCTGGGCTTGTGGACCGGCAGCCGTGATTCTGCCGGCCTTCCGGAATTCAACAATCAGATCTACGTGATCAACGGACGTCCCTGGCCGCATACCGAGCGCATGACCTACGCGATGGGCGACTCGGTGCGCTGGCGGGTGATCAACACGTCCCCGGATGTGCATCCGCTGCATCTGCACGGCTTCTACTTCCGGGTCGATGCCCGTGGCGACATGGCGCGCGACACCATTTACTGGGCTGCGGAGCGGCGCATGGCCGTGACGGAACGGCTGCTTCCCGGCGCGACGATGGCGATGGCCTGGACTCCCGACCGGCCCGGCGGGTGGGTCTTCCACTGTCACCTCACCTTCCACGTCGTCTCCAATCCCGGTCTCGGGGCCGACCGTCTCGATGCCGCGGCGCGGAGACGCGAGATTCGCGGGGGACATCCGGACCACGATCCCGAGAATCATGTCGAAAAGGCGATGGGCGGCCTCATGATGGGACTCTATGTCCGTCCGGCTCCCGGCTGGACCCCGGATACCCGTCCTCCTCGAACCATTCGCCTCTTCGTCAACACCGATTCGACCGCCGCCGATACCGTCCGCCGATTCGGATACGTGGCGCAGGAGGGGGAATCCGAGCCCCGCCCCGATTCAATCACGGCCCTGGGTTCGACCCTGGTGCTGCATCGCGGGGAGCCGACCGCGATCTGGGTCATCAATCGGGCCCTGGAGCCCACCGCGATCCACTGGCACGGCATGGAGCTGGAGAGTCCCTTCGACGGGGTGGTGGGAGTGGGCGGCTACCCGGGCAGTCCCACGCCCACGATCATGCCGGGAGACTCCTTCCTGGTCCGGATGACGCCGCCGCGAGCCGGGACCTTCATGTATCACACCCACGTCAACGACGTCCGCCAGCTCAAGGGCGGGCTCTGGGCGCCGTTGCTGGTGCTGGAGCCCGGAGAGTCCTACGATCCGTCGACGGATCTGGTGTTCATTCTGGGGGAGGCGGCCCGCGGCGCTCCGGTGCTGAACGGCCGGCGGGAGCACTCCCCGATGTCGCTGAAATCCGGCCAGCGGTACCGGCTCCGCCTGCTCAACGTCACCGCCGCGACACCGAACCTGCAGTACTGGCTGGCCGGGAGTGGCCCGACGTTCCTCTGGCGGCCCCTTGCGCGGGATGGCTATGATCTTCCGGTCCACCAGCGCGGGCTCCGGCGCGCCGAGGAGTTCGTCGCCATGGGGCAGATCGCCGACTTCGAGTTCGTCGCTCCGCCCACCGGTCCCCTGGCCCTCGAGCTGCGGAATGGCGCCGGGCTGCTGCTCACGAAGCAACCGTTCACCGTCGCGCGGCCATGAGACGGTTCCGGCTGGCCGGGGTGCTCGGCACGCTGGCCACGGCCGGAGCGCTGTCGGCACAGACCCCCGGCCGCCAGACCTCCGCCGGCGAATACACCCGCTATGAGCTGCTTGCCCCCGGCAGCGGGAAGTTTCGGATCCTCTACGAGGTCTGGGCCACCACGCCGGGCGCGCGGTTCTTCTTCAACCCCATCCGCAAGGGGAGCATCGCCAGCGACGAGTCGGTCACCGATCTCGCCACCGGCCTCCCGCTCCGGTTCCAGGAGGTGGACGGCGCGACCGCGCTGGCCAGCGGGCTGGCGGGAGCGGACACCGGGACCCGCTACATCCGGGTCGAGCTGCCCCGGCCGGTCCCCTCACCCGGTACCGTCCGGATCCTGATCGACAAGACCTACCAGGACCCGAAGAGCTACTTCCGCGAGGGCGACCAGGTCGTGTTCTCACGGCCGCTGGGCGTGAAGCGCAACGCGGTGGTG
>DATFGC010000556.1:0-3098 GCA_035249765.1 Gemmatimonadales bacterium
CGCGCGGGTCGCACCCCGCCCCGTGAGGCCGGTCCGCACCCCCCTCCGGTACGCCATCGGCATCGCCGCGCTGCTGGCGCTGGGCATCGCCATCGGCCGGATCACGGTGCCCCAGCGCCCCGAGGCGCCGGCGGCGACCGGCAGCACCACTGCACAGACCACCCCGACCCAGCCGGCGCCGGATCAGCCTGCTGTCACCGCGACGCCCAATCCCGGTTCCCGGTCTCCGGCCCCATCGGGCGGTGACCCGGGGGAACGGAGTGAAGTGGCCGCGGTCTTCGCCACCGGCGACCACCTGACCCAGGTGGAGACCTTCCTGACCGAGTTCGGCACCCGGCCGCCCGCGACCGATTTCGCCGGCCAGGCCCAGGATCTTCTTACCAATACCCGTCTGCTGCTCGACTCCAAGCGGGTCGCCGACGTGAGGACCCGCAAGCTGCTCGAGGATCTCGAGCTGGTGCTGGCGCAGATCGCCACCCTCGATCCGCGCCAGCGACGTCAGGATCTCGATCTGATCGCCGATGGCCTGGCGCAGAGTCATCTCCGAACCCGTCTCCGGAACGCAATCCCGGCGGGCTCGGCCATTCGTTTGTAAGGAGCTGACCATGTCTTCCGTCCGGTACCTCGTCCTCGCCCTCTCCGCCGCACCGGTCGGCGTCCTGCCCGCGCAAACCGCGCGGACCAGGGCTCCGGTGGTGGTCCGGGTTCCCGATCTCAGCTGGCTCGGCCCGGTCGTCGCCAATGCCCAGGCTATTGCGGCGGCGTCACTGGCCCAGGCCGGGCCGGCACTCGCCGGGATCGAGCCCGCGATGGCCCAGGCGCGGATCGGACTGCTCCACGCCGAGGCGGCACTGGCCGCGACCGGCGTGCGGATGGGCCGGTTCGGCTCCTTCGGCTTCGCCTGGGACGAGATCGCCGAGTCGCCTCCGGCCCCGTGGGCCCAGCAGGATCCGGCCGATCAGATCTATCGCAACGCCCGCCAGGAGCTGAACCGGGGGCGCTATGCGACGGCCGCCGACCTGTTCGCCAGCATCTACACCAGGCACCCCCGCTCCACCTATGCGGGCGATGCCTACTACTGGCAGGCCTACGCGCTGAGCCGGCGGGACAACTCCGAGTCACTGAGCAAGGCCCTCAAGGTGCTCGAGCTCCAGAAGGAGAAGGCCCGGGGCGCCAGCACCCGGCGGGACGCCGACCAGCTCCGGATCCGGATCTGCGGCGAGCTGGCCCGCCGGGGTGATTCCGAGTGCGCCGCGGAAATCGCCGAAGAGGCGCGCCAGGCGATGGCGGCCACCCCGCCTACTCCGCCCACCGCCGCGACTCCCCCCACCCCGCCCACCCCGCCGACGGGCCGACGCACTCCGCGGCCGGGCCGGGAACGCTGCGATACCGAGGACGATATCCAGTCGGCGGCGCTGAACTCCCTGCTCCAGATGGACGCCGAGAGGGCGCTGCCCATCCTGAAGAAGGTGCTGGCCCGGCGGGACGAGGGCTCGCTCTGCCTCCGGCGCAAGGCGGTCTTCCTGGTGTCCCAGCACGAGGGTCCCGAGACCGAGCGGATCCTGCTGGATGCGGCCCGGACCGATCCCGACGGCCAGGTGCGGGAGCAGGCGGTGCAGTGGCTCTCCCAGGTGGATTCGCCGGCCGCGGTGGCCGCCCTCGATTCCATCCTGCGGAGCGCCGGCGATCCTGCCCTCCAGGACAAGGCCATCTTCGCCCTGTCCCAGCAGGATTCTCCCCGGGCCCGGCAGGCGCTGCGCGACTTCGCGCTCCGCCCCGGCGTCTCCAGCGACCTGCGCCAGAAGGCCATCTTCTGGATCGGCCAGGGCGACGATCCCGACCGGCTGGGGTTCCTCAAGACCCTGTACACCCAGCTCCGGGACAACGAGTCGCGCGACAAGATTCTGTTCTCGGTATCCCAGGTGGAGGGCCGGGAGAGCCAGCGCTGGCTGTTGCAGGTGGCCGGCGACGTGAACGAGAACATCGAGCTGCGCAAGAAGGCGCTGTTCTGGGTGGGGCAGTCGGACATCCCGGCCACTGAGCTCTTCACGCTTTATGACAAGATGCCCAGCTGGGAGATGAAGAAGCAGCTCATCTTCGTCTACTCCCAGCGGGACGAGCGGGCGGCGGTGGACAAGCTCTTCGAGATCGCCCGGACCGAGACCGATGTGAAGCTCCGCAAGGATGCGATTTTCTGGCTGGGCCAGTCGGACGACCCGCGCGTGCCGGGGTTCATGGAGAGACTCCTCGAAGTCAAGCCCAACTGAGGACGGGACCATGCGACGCCTTATCGGCATTACACCTCTGCTGGTCGCCTGCCTCGCCGATTCAGCCGGCGGTCAGGCCCTCACCGACCGGATCCTGGCGGTGCGGGAGGGAACCGTCCGGCTCTCCTATGAGGTCCGGGAGGGGATCTGCGGGGACGGCGAGAGCTTCATCCGGGACAACTCCCGCGGTGAGGACAACATCACCACCTTCGACGACGGCAACGTCCGCTGGTCGGGCAAGGGGAGCTGGCGCAACCGTGCCTGCGTGCCCGGCCCGGCCCGGGTGGCGATCACCAAGTCGGACGGCGAGGTCACCCGGCTCCGGCTGTATGTCGGCGGCGAGTGGACCGGCAGCTCGGGCAACATCACCGACCTGGGGATGATCTCGGCGCCGGTCGCGGCCAGGGCGCTGGTCTCCCTGGCCAACCGGGCCTACAACGCCGACAAGGCGATTTACGCCGCGATCATCGCCGACAGTGCCGTGGTCTGGCCCGAGCTTCTGGCCCTGGCCAAGGACAGCCGGTCTCGTACACCCACCCGCAAGCAAGCGGTCTTCTGGCTGAGCCAGGCGGCCGGCGACGAGGCCACCAAAGGGCTCTCCGAGCTGGCCGAGGACGACGCCGAGGACCGCGAGGTGAGGGACCAGGCGGTGTTCGCCCTCTCCCAGCTGGACCACAACGAAGGGGTGCCCATCCTGATCCGGATCGCCAAGACCAACCGGGACCCCAAGATCCGCCGGAAGGCGCTCTTCTGGCTGGGGCAGTCGGATGACCCCCGGGCCCTGAAGCTGTTCGAAGAGATCCTGACCAAAGGGTAGCCATCAGCCGTCAG
>DATFGC010000557.1:0-2054 GCA_035249765.1 Gemmatimonadales bacterium
GCACTGGCGGGCACCGACAGCACCTACGCCTTGAACGACCGGCCGGCTCCGTCTCCCGCGCCTTCCCCCTCTCCGGCCGCGGCACCGTCCCGGCCCGTTCCAGCGCCCCCTCCGGCTCCGGCCTCGCGGACCGCCACCCTCGCCTCGGGTACGGTGATCGAGGGCACCCTGGACCGGACCATCAGCTCCAAGACCAACAAGGTGGGAGACCGGGTGACGGTCCGGGTCGCCAATGATGTGAAGAACGGCAGCGGAGTGGTGGTGGTGCCGGCCGGGTCCACGGTGGATCTCACCGTGACCTCGATCGAGCCGGCCCGGGACAAGAGTCAGGCGGCCGGCAAGCTCACCCTCGCGGTGACCGGAATTACGGTCCGGGGCCAGAGTCATCCGATCCAGGCCGACGTCAGCTCGGTCCAGACCTCCATGAAGAGCGGCGGAGTCGGCACCAGTGAAGCGGCCAAGGTCGGCGCCGGCGCCGTGATCGGCGGGATCGCCGGACGGGTAATCGGCGGAGACAAGACCGGCACCATCATCGGTGCCGTGGTGGGCGCCGCCGCGGGTGCTGCGGTGGCGGTAGAAACCGCAAACCGGGATGTCGTGGTTGCGGCAGGCAGCACGGTAGGCATCACGCTGAGGGAACCTCTGCGGGTCACCACTTCGTGACCTGAAC
This sequence comes from Gemmatimonadales bacterium, assembly GCA_035249765.1. Classification (GTDB taxonomy): domain Bacteria; phylum Gemmatimonadota; class Gemmatimonadetes; order Gemmatimonadales; family GWC2-71-9; genus JABFSM01. Next base: position 671 of record DATFGC010000557.1, read on the forward strand.
CAATCGAAAGGGAGCCAACCCATGTTGTATACCATCGCGGTCGTGTTGCTGGTCCTGTGGCTGCTGGGCATGGTGAGTGGAGTTGCGGTCGGGGGGTTCCTCCACATCCTGCTGGTGCTCGCCCTGGTGGCGATCATCGTGCGGGTTATTCAGGGACGCCGCGTGGTCTGACGGCAGCCATCAGCCTTCAGCCATCAGCCTTCAGCCGCCGGCCTTTCGGGCCGGCGGCTGTTGTATTGACCGAGGGCTGAACGCTGAGGGCTGATGGCTACTGCGGTGGCGTCCCCCCGTGACGGCGATTATTCTTCTCTCGCACCCGCGCCCCCGTAGCTCAGGTGGATAGAGCAGCGGTTTCCTAAACCGTTGGCCGGGCGTTCGAGTCGCCCCGGGGGCACTCGCCCCGAACCCCGACCTCAGGACCCCGATGGCATCGCCAGTCAAGACCACCGTGAACCTTCCGCAGCACGCCGAATCCGATCAATCGCCTTTCTTCGCCTGGATCGAGCGGCATCAGAAGCCGCTGACCTACGGAGTGATCGGGCTGGTGGTGCTGCTGCTGGGCGGCTGGCTGTACCTGGAGACCGGCAAGCGGAAGGAGCTGGCGGGGAACGACGCCCTCGACCGGGCCCGGGGAGCGTTCGAATCGGGGAACCTGCCGGCCGCCTCCGCGGAGTTCCAGCGGATCGCCCAGGCCTTCCGGGGGAGCGATGCCGGATTCCAGGCCGAGCTCGCCATGAACGAGGTGCGGCTGGCCTCCGGGCAGGCCCAGCTCGCGGTGGACGAGCTGCGGAAGTTTGCCGAGCGGAATCCGCCCCCGTTCTACCATTCGGGCGCTCAGATGATGCTGGGCGGGGCTCTCGAGAACCTGAAGAAGTTCGACGAGGCCGCCACAGCCTATTCCCGGGCGGCGCAGATCGCAACCGAGCCGTACCGCCAGGTCGAGGCCCTGCTGGGAGCCGCCCGGGCCAAGCGGCTGGCCGGCAAGGAGACCGAGGCGGTGGAGATCCTCCGGGGGATCATCGCCAACTATCCCAAGGACACGCCGGGTGCCGCGGAGGCCGAAGTGCGGCTGGCGGAGTGGACGCAGGGGAAGATGTAGGACGCAAAGACGCAAAGACGCAAAGTGAAGCGGTAGAGGGCCCGGGGGCAGGAGAAACCCGGGCTTCGTCTTTTCCTTTGCGTCGTTGCGTCGTTGCGTCTTGTGTCCCGTCTCATACATCGTATAAGATGTATTATGTTAAGTAGTCGAGTGGACAACTGTGGGAAACCGGTTGGCCGACTCCCCCTCCGAGCGCCTATGTGATTGGGAATCAGTTACTTGGAGCTTTCCACCACGCCCTCGAACACCAGGCGTCCCTCGCCGCAGAGCCAGGGCTCCCGGGCT
>DATFGC010000558.1:0-3103 GCA_035249765.1 Gemmatimonadales bacterium
GAGGCGGTGGAGGTGAAGGCCGGCTCGCCGGGGACCGCGATGGCGGTGCTTGCCGGCATTCCTCCGGGATGGGTGATCTACCTCGAGGTACCGTCCGGCGAGGCGGGCGAGGGTGTGCTGGACGACGCCGCGGCACGCGGCGCCCGGGCCAAGATCCGGGCCGGCGGCACGGATGCGGGGGCGATTCCCCACGCCGATGCGGTCTGCCACTTCCTGCTGTCCGCCGAAGCACGGGGCGTCCCGTTCAAGGCCACCGCGGGGCTGCATCATCCGCTCCGGGGTGTGTATCCGCTGACGTACGCTCCGGATGCGCCGGTGGGCACCATGTACGGCTACCTGAATCTCGCTCTCGGCGCGCTGGCGGCATGGTCGGGAAGGGGAGCGGACGTGGTGCGAAGCGCACTGCTCGAATCCGAGCCGAGCGCGCTGCGGCTGGGCGCCGACGCGCTGTCCTGGCGCGACGAGTCCTTCCCGCTCGAGACCGTAGCCTCAACCCGTTCGGAGTTCTTCCACGGCTTCGGCTCCTGCTCGTTCCGGGAGCCGCTCGACGAGTGGCCGTTGTGAGCCGGGAAGAGCAGCCCGGTCTCGACCAAACCCATGATCCCGAAGGCCGCTCCTGGGTGGAGACGGCCAATCTGCCCGGGGCCGAATTCCCGGTTCAGAATCTTCCCTTCGGGGTGTTCCGCCGCCGGGGCACGAGTGACCCGTTTCATGTCGGGGTCGCGATCGGCGATCAGATTCTCGACCTGCATGCCGCGGCCCGGATCGGCGCCCTGGCGGAAGCCGCGCCACCGGTGCAGGTGGCGCTGCTGGACGAGAAGCTCAACCGGCTCATGGCGCAGGGCCGCGCGGCTTCCCGGGGTCTTCGCCGCGCGGTCCACCGGCTCCTCCGCGCCGACGGGGGAGACCCGCCGCGGCCCGAGCTGCTGGTGCCCCAGGCCGACGCCGAGCTGGAGCTGCCGGCCGACATCGGCGATTACACCGATTTCTACGCGTCCATCCATCACGCGACCAACGTAGGCAGCATGTTTCGCCCCGATGAGCCGCTGCTGCCGAACTACAAGTGGGTGCCGATCGGCTATCACGGCCGGGCTTCCTCGGTGGTGCCGAGCGGTATGCCGATCCAGCGTCCGCAGGGGCAGATCCGGGACGACGGAGCCGCCGCGCCGGTCGTGGTACCTACCCGCGCACTGGACTACGAGTGCGAAGTGGCGGCATGGATCGGCCGGGGCAACGAGCTGGGTGACCCGGTGCCGCTGGAGCGGGCGGAAGAGCATCTCTTTGGCCTGGGCCTCCTGAACGACTGGTCGGCCCGGGACATCCAGCGCTGGGAATACCAGCCCCTGGGGCCGTTCCTCGCCAAGAACTTCGGCACCACGGTGTCGCCCTGGATCGTGACCCTGGATGCCCTGGAGCCCTTTCGCATTCCGGCCTCGGCCCGGCCCGCGGGCGATCCGGCGCCGCTGCCCTATCTCGCCTCGGCCGAGAACCTGCAGCGCGGCGGTTTTGCCGTGGAGCTTACCGTGCATCTGAGCAGCGCGGCCATGCGGGCCCGGGGACTGGCGCCGATCCGGCTGAGCCGCTCCACGCTGGGCGGCATCTACTGGACCGTGGCCCAGCTCATCACCCATCACGCCAGCAACGGCTGCAATTTGCGCCCCGGCGATCTCCTCGGCACTGGCACCATTTCCGGGCCCGAGCCGGACAATCGCGGCTGCCTGCTCGAGCTTACCTGGCGGGGCCGGGACCCGCTGCAGCTTCCCGGCGGGGAGGCCCGAAAGTTTCTCGAGGAGGGCGACGAAGTGATCCTCCGGGGCCGCTGTGAGCGCCAGGGATTCCGGGGAATCGGCTTTGGCGACTGCGCCGGAGTGATCGTGTGAAAGTGCCGGTCACCACGACCTCGCTGGAGATGCGGTCGCTCACGGCCCTGCAGCCGGCGGGGCGAATACCCGACGATATCCTGCTGGTCAGGGCCTCACTGCCCTCACCGGAGCTCAATCGGTCACTCTACACCGGAGTCGGCGGCGACTGGTACTGGCTCGACCGGCTGTCCTGGACCTGGAGCCAGTGGATGGCCTGGCTGGCCCGGCCGGAGGTGGAAACCTGGGTGGCGCACCAGGCGGGCACGCCGGCGGGATACTTCGAGCTGGAGCTTCAGCCCGAGGGCAGCGTGGAAATCGTCTATTTCGGGGTGCTGCCCCAGTTCGCCGGGAAGGGGATCGGGGGCTATCTGTTGACCCAGGCGGTGCACCGGGCCTGGGGCATGCGCCCCGGAATCCGGCGGGTCTGGGTCCACACCTGCACCCTCGATCATCCCGGGGCGCTGGCAAACTATCTGGCCCGCGGGTTCTCGGTTTTCCGCACGGAGGAATCGCACATGGATGTGCCCCAGGAACCTCCCGGGCCCTGGCCCGGGGCAGGGAGGCCACGGTGAGCCTTGCCGATCTGCGCCGTGCCTATGCGCGGGCCGAGCTGGACGAGCGCTGCCTCGACCCCGATCCGCTCCGCCAGTTTCTGTCCTGGCTCGACGAGGCGATCCACGCCGAGCTGCTGGAGCCGAATGCGATGACCCTGGCGACCTCCACCCGGGACGGGCGTCCCTCAGCCCGGGTGGTGCTGCTCAAGGGGGCAGACCCCGCCGGCTTCGTGTTCTTCACCGACGCGAGGAGCCGGAAGGGCACCGAGCTGAACGAGAATCCCCGCGCGGCGCTGGTGTTCTGGTGGGGCGAGCTGGAGCGGCAAGTGAGGATCAGCGGCACGGTGGCCGTGGTGTCCGAGACCGAATCGGCCGCGTACTACGAATCCCGGCCCGAGGGAAGCCGGATCAGCGCCTGGGCGTCGAAGCAGAGTGAGGTGGTGCGGGACCGGGCCCAGCTCGAGCGGCAGTGGAGCGAGGCGCGGATGCGCCATGCCGGGGAGCGGATTCCCCGGCCGGAGTACTGGGGCGGCTTCCGGGTGGTGCCCAACGAGTATGAATTCTGGCAGGGCAGGCCGAACCGGCTGCACGACCGCTTGCGGTACCGGCGGCTGGACACCGGCGGCTGGATGATCGAGCGGCTGAGTCCATGATAGCGAAGAGCGAGTAGCGAAGAGCGAAGAGGTC
>DATFGC010000559.1:0-7443 GCA_035249765.1 Gemmatimonadales bacterium
CCCCGTCTTTTTCATAGGACAGCTGCCGCGCCGCCAGCTCGGCCAGGGTCGCGGCGACCCGGCCGTCCTCGTAGATCTCCTGCTCCGAGCTGTGCACGTCGAAGCGGACCCCGAAGTCGGCCAGCAGGGCGTCCTGCTCCGCGCGCTGGAATTCGAGAATGAAGCGGCGCAGCTCCGGCGCGGCCGCTGCGAAGCTGGCCGGCACTTCGGGCGCCCGGGCCGCCGCCTCCACCAGATACTCCCCGTGATAGCCGCCCTCGGGAATCGCGGCTTCCCCGCCCTTGCGCTGCTGGATCCGGGCCCAGAGACTCTCGACCAGCTTGTCGATCTGGCCGCCGGCGTCGTTGATGTAGAACTCCCGGGTGACCGCGTGCCCGGTCCACTCCAGCAGCGCCGCGATCCCATCCCCCAGCGCGGCGCCGCGTCCGTGCCCAACGTGCAGCGGACCGGTAGGGTTGGCCGAGACGAACTCGACGTTGACCCGGCTCCCCGCCCCGAACGTCGCGCGGCCGTAGCCCTCTCCGGCGCGCACGATGGCGGCGAGCGAGGCGGCCAGATGATCGCGGGCCAGCCAGAAATTGATGAAGCCCGGTCCGGCGATCTCGATCTTCTCCACCACGCCGGGCTGGAACGCGAGGGAGCCCACCACCTCTTCGGCGACCGGGCGGGGATTGGTGCGGCGGGTCCTGGCGATCAGCAGCGCGAGGTTGGTGGCGAGGTCGCCGTGACCTTCATCCCGGGGGCGCTCGAGGACGAAGGGCGCATCGGGAACCCCGAGGGCGCGGGCCACCCGGGAGAGCTCCGAGCGGATCGCCTCACTCACGCGGCTTGGCTTTCTTCTTCGCGGGCTTTTCGGATTCGGGTTTCGCCGCCGCGTCTTTCACATCCTTCGCGTCTTTGGTGCCTTCCGCGCCCTTGGCGTCCTTCGCGTCTTTGGCGCCCTTCACCTCGCTCTCCGGCTCCTTGCGCGGTCCCTTGCCGTCCTTGCCGTAATCGGTGATGTAGAATCCGGATCCTTTGAAAATCAGGCCGGCCCCGCCCGACATCTGGCGCTCGGCCACCAGGCCGCAGCGGGGGCACTTGGCCCGGGCCCGGTCGGTGATCCGCTGTACCACTTCAAATTCATGCCCCTTGGGGCATCGATATTCGTAGGTAGGCATGTCCGTCCAGGTGAGCTAAGCGGTGACAGAACAGAAACTTAGCCTCCAGGGCGAGGGGGTTCAAGCACCCGGGCGCATCTGGGGTTTGGGATCGGTGCAGGATTACTTTTCGGCATGACGTGGTCGTTGCTCTTTCGATTCGCCTCGGCCTTGACGCTGGTCCAGGGGGCGCCTTCCGGCAACCAGACCTGGATCGCCGATGTCAGGGCTAAGCGGGAATCGCTTGCCGGGGGTGATGTGCGGGTCGAAGGCGTGGTCGTGGACATCCGGTCCACCGCCTCGGAAGCCCGCCGAGGCCTCTACCGGCTGATCGACGAGAGTGATCGCGAAGGGGTACTGATCCGTACCGCCGAGCTTCCCGCCGATGGGGGCGCCTACCGGGTCCGCGCGATCGTCGCGCAGCAGCAGCCCCTGGATGGCTCCCTCCTGCTCGAGGAGATTTCGCGCGAGCCGGTGAATCCGAGGTCGCCGCTTCCGGCGGGCCTGGCGCTCGCATCCGCGCTGGCCGTCGCGGTGCTGACGGTCCTCGCGGTGAAGGCGGTGCGGGCCGAGCGGCAATACCTGGTCTCCCCCCCGCTCTGGCTGCTTCCCGATGCCGGCCCCTACGGCAAGAGCGCCGCCGACGGGGAAGGCTCCCCGGTGACTCGGCCGATCCTGACTTACGATGCCGACCTCGAAGAGACCGACCGGCGCCAGCGCGAGGCGCTGGGTCGGCGCCGCCGTACCCTGATTCGCGCCCTCGTTCTCGCCGGGGCAACTCTCACGGTCAGCGGCGCCTGGCTGATGGCGGACCGTCCCTCCGGCGCGCCGGTCCCGGCGTTCATCCTGATCGACGCCAACGAGCAGGTGGCGGTGGCTCCGGTTCGGATCCTGGACACCGTGTTCGCCGACCGGCCGATCGAGCAGCGGTTCGACTCGCTGCTCAAGCCCCGGGCTCCGGCCCGTGACACGATTGGGCCCCGTCGACCCGCCGCAACGGTTTCTGTGGCACCGGGGCCCCGATCCGACACCGGCCAGGCGAACCCGGGACCGGTGGTACGACCCGACCTGGTTCTTCCGCCCATCCCGGCTCCGAGCCCGTCGCCCGCTCCGGCGCCCTCCCCGCCACCGCCTCCGGCAGCGCCCCCTCCTCCAGCCCCCCCTCCCCGGGATCCCGCCGAGGAGCGCCGCCTCGCGGGAGAGGCACTCCAGGGAGGAATCGGCCGGGTGGTCGCCGCGATCAACGGCAAGCAGACCGCCCAGCTGCTCGCCCTGCTTCCCGCAACCATGGCCCGGGACCCGGGCCGCCTGGAGCGGTTTCTGGACCTGGTGCGCGAGTTCGCACCTCGCGCTACACTTGGCACGATCGAAGCAATGTCCTTGGCCGAGGACCGCGGAGAGGCGACATTTGCAGTGTCCTTCACCTGGCGCGGGGACTTCGGGGTCGAGCGGCGGAAAGCCGGCCGGTTCATTGGAGTGGTCCGGCGTCAGGAAGGAGGGTGGCGATTCGAAGGAGCCCGGCTCCTCGACGCCGTCCCGTAACCGACTCCTACGCGGATCAGGTCATGACCAGCACATCGCTGCGGCGCTCCCTCCTCATCACCGGCTTCCTTCTCGCGGGACTCCCCGGCTCCGCCACCCCGCAATCGCTGCAGCGGCTCTCGTTGCAGGGCTCCGGCGCGGCGCTGTTTCCCACCACCGAGGATCCCAACTTCGAGTCGGAAACCCGGCTGGGGTACGAGGTCCAGGCCCGCTACACCTTTTCGCGATTCTCGATCGGCGCGGGGTATCAGCGGAGTACGGTGTTCAGCTCCCCCGATCTCAACCTCGCCCTCTCCCTCGGCTTCGTCGAGCCGCGCTACGTGCTCGCCGCCGGGAGCACCCTCGCGCTGTATCTCGCCGGCCGGTTGGGCGCCGGGAAGCTGGTATGCAGCGAGGCCTGCCAGGCTCAGGACACCAACCTGAGCTACGGGGGCGGCGGCGGCGTGCTGATCAGGCTCAGCCGGCGGGCCTCCGGCGACCTGGGGGCGCAGTATTTCCAGGTGAGTGGCGATCTCTCCTCCGGCTACGCCATGCTCCGGGCCGGACTGAGCGTCGGACTGTAGTCGCGCGACCCTGTCAATGACGTCGTTCCGCACCGCCCGTCTCGCGCTCGTCGCGCTCGCGCTGGCCGTCTCCTGCAAGTCGGGAGACGGCGGCGTCGCCGACGTACTGGTGATATCGAGGGTGGATGTGGAGCCGGGGATCACCCAGGTCATCCTGGGGCAGAGCCTCCAGCTCTCCGCCACTCCGCGCACCGCGAGCGGAATCTCGGTTCCCGGCCGGAATGTCATCTGGAGCAGCAGCGATCCGCTGATCGCCACGGTGTCCACTACCGGCATGGTGAACGGCGTTGCCCTGGGCGGTCCGGTACGGATCCGGGCAACCGTGGACGGCGTGGTGGGCGACGCGCTGGTGACGGTGCGCTCGGTTCCGGTGGATCGGGTGACGGTCACCCCGGCCAACTCCGGGGTGCTGGTGGGCGCCGGGGTGCAGCTCAACGCCACCGCCTTCGATGCCCAGGGGACGCAGCTCCCCGGCCGGGAGTTTGACTGGGAATCCAGCGAACCGGCCATCGCGGCGGTCACCACGACCGGCATTGTGATCGGACTGGCCCAGGGCGGGCCGGTCACCATCACCGCGAGGGCCGAGGGCAAATCCGGCTCGGCCCTGGTCTCGGTATCTACCCGGCCGGCCACCCGGCTCGCCTTTGCCGAGCAGCCCGGCCCCGCGGTCGCGGGCGCGCCGCTCACTCCTCCGATCCGGATCCTGCTCCAGGACGATCTGCTCACCACCGTGATCGGCGCAGCCAATCCGGTCACCATCTCGCTGGCGGGGAATCCGGCCGGGGCCACCTTGGGCGGAACGACCACGATCAACGCCACCAGCGGCGTCGCGACCTTCAACAACCTGACGCTCGATCGCCCGGGAACCGGGTACACGTTCCTGGTCACCTCGCCCGGCTTGAGTGCCGCGACCAGCACCCCGTTCAACGTGGCCGTGGGCGCCCCCGCCAAGCTGGCGTTCTCCACCCCGCTCCCCGGCTCGGCGCAGAGCGGGGCGGCCTTCGCCCCTCAGCCGGTGCTTCAGCTGACCGACGCGAACGGGAATCTGGTCGCCCAGAGCGGCGTGGCCGTCACCGCCGCACTGGCATCCGGAAGCGGGACGCTGAGCGGAACGACGACGGCCACGACCAACTCGACCGGAGCCGCGGCATTCAGCGATCTCGCCCTCAGCGGGCCGGCGGGAAGCTACACGGTGAGCTTCAGCGCCCCCAATCTCAGCTCGATTACCGGACTGGTCACTCTGGGCGCCGGGGTAGCGCAGTCCCTGGCGATCGCCGTCCAGCCGACCAGCTCGGCGCAGAGCGGGGTGGCGCTCACGACCCAGCCGGCCATTCAGCTCAAGGACGCCGCCGGAAACAACGTGGGTCAGGCCGGGGTGGTGATCACCGCGAGCATCGCGAGCGGGACCGGCACGCTGGGGGGGGCGACCACCGCCACCACCAACAATGCCGGACTGGCCCAGTTCGCCAGCCTCGCGATCAACGGCGCCTCGGGGAACTACACTTTGGGCTTCAGCGCCCCGGGCGGGATCACCGGGGTCACCTCCTCGACCATCGTGCTGGGCGCCGGAGCGCCGACCCAGCTCTCCATCGTGACCCAGCCCTCCGCGGCCGCCCAGAGCGGCGTGGCGCTCGCGACCCAGCCGAGCCTGCGGCTCCTGGACGGAGGCGGGAATCCGGTGGCGGTGGCGGGGATCCAGGTGACGGCCAGCATCGCCTCGGGCGGCGGCACCCTGTCGGGTACGGCGACCGCGACGACCAACGCCTCGGGGGTGGCCGCCTTCACCAACCTCGCCATCAGCGGCACAGTGGGTCCCCGCACCCTGGGCTTCGCCTCGGCGGGCCTCACCAGTGCGACCTCGGGAACCATCACGCTGAGCGCGGGACCGGCGGCAGCGCTGGGGCTCAATACCCAGCCCTCCCCCTCGGGCTCGAGCGGGGTCGCGCTGGCCCAGCAGCCGGTGGTGCAGATCCGCGACGCGGCGGGGAATCCGGTCAGTCAGAACGGGGTGCTGGTCACCGCCACGATCGCGTCGGGGCCGGCCGGTGCCACGCTGGGCGGCAACGTGGCCACCACGGCGGGATTCGGAGCGGCCACGTTCACCTCGCTCGCGATCACCGGGCCGTCGGGCACCTACACCATTCAGTTCAGCGCGCCGGGGCTGACCTCGGTCACTTCCGGCGGAGTGACGCTGGGGGCCGGAGCCGCCACCCAGCTCTTCATCGCCACCCAGCCCTCCGCGACCGCACAGAGTGGAGCGGCGCTGGCCCAGCAGCCCCAGATCCAGCTGCGCGACGCCTCCAACAACCCGGTGGCGCAGAGCGGCGTGGTGGTCACCGCGGCCATTGCGAGCGGGGGCGGGACCCTGGGCGGCTCGACCACCGCCACGACCAATGCGAGCGGGCTGGCCACCTTTACCAATCTCTCGATCAGCGGTGTGGTTGGCGGGCGCACCCTGGGCTTCTCCGCGCCGGGACTTGCCGGGGCCACGTCGGGAACGATCACTCTCTCGGCCGGCGCCGCGAGCCAGCTTTCGATTACGACCCAGCCGTCGAACCTGGCACAGAGCGGAGTGCCGTTCACCACCCAGCCGGTGATTCAGCTGCGGGATGCAGCCGGAAACGCCGTGAGCCAGGCCGGCACCAACGTGACGGTGGCGATCGCGTCCGGTGGAGGAGCCCTGGGCGGCACCACGACGGTGGCGACCAGCGCGAGCGGCGTCGCCAGTTTCGCGGGCCTCTCGATTACCGGTACCGCGGGTGACCGCACCCTCGGCTTCACCGCCCCCGGTCTCACCGGCGCAACATCCGCGGTGGTGTCCATCACCGCCGGAGCGCCGAGCAATCTCGCGATCACCACCCAGCCTTCGTCCACCGCGCAGAACGGAGTGGCGTTCGCCCAGCAGCCGGCGATTGCGCTTCGGGACGCCTCGAACAACCCGGTATCCCAGGCTGGCGTGGTCGTCACCGCGGTGATCGCCAGCGGCGGCGGAACCCTGGGTGGGACCACCACCGCCACGACCGACGGCTCCGGTATCGCCACCTTCACCAATCTGTCGATCACCGGAACCACGGGCGCCAGGACCCTGAGCTTCAGCGCGCCCTCCTACAACAGCGTGACCTCGGGGACGATCACGCTGTCGGCGGGAGCTGCGACCCAGCTGGTGATCACCACCCAGCCGGCGAGCTCGGCGCAGAGCGGCGTGGTGTTCGCGCCCCAGCCCGTCCTCCAGCTGCGCGACGTCTCCGGCAACAATGTGAGCCAGGCCGGCGTGATGGTGACCGCGGCGATCGCGAGTGGGGGAGGAACCCTGGGCGGCACCACCACGGTGGCCACCAGCGGAACCGGCGTGGTGACGTTCGCCGGTCTCAGTATCTCGGGCACGGTCGGCGCGCGGACGCTGGCTTTCTCGGCACCCGGCCTGACCGGCGCGACCTCGGGGACCATCGACCTCAGCGCCGGTCCCGCGAGCAAGCTCAGCATCACGACCCAGCCGTCGGGAACCGCGCAGAGCGGGGTAGCCTTCCCGCAGCAGCCGGCCATCCAGCTGCGCGATGCGGCGGACAACCCGGTCAGTCAGTCGGGGGTCGCGATCACGGCGAGCCTGGCCTCCGGGCCGGGGGGCGGGACACTCAACGGGTCCACCATCGCCGCGACCGACGGCAGCGGTCTGGCCACGTTCACCAATCTCTCTCTCTCCGGGGCCTCGGGGAGCTATACCCTGGGCTTCAGCGCCGGCTCGCTCACCGGTACGACCTCGAGTGCGATCGACCTTTCGGCGGGAGCCGGATCGAAGCTCGCCATCACCACCCAGCCGTCAGCCACCACGCCGAGCGGCGCGGTGTTCGCGCAGCAGCCGGTGATCCAGCTCCAGGATGGCTCCGGTAATCCGGTGGCCGATGCGGGCGTGCAGGTGACCGTCACGATTCAAACTGGTGGCGGAACGCTGGGTGGCTCGACGACCGCGACCACCAACGCGAGCGGTGTTGCGAGCTTCACTAACCTCTCTATCACCGGCACGACGGGGATTCGCACCCTGCTGTTCTCGGCCGCGAGTTATGTCAGTGTTGCCTCCAACGACATCAACGTGACTGCCGGGGCGGCCTCCCCGGTCACTTCGACGATCGCCGCCGCCCCGACCTCGATCGTAGCGGACGGGAGCAGCACATCGACCATCACAGTCCAGCTTAAGGACGCCT
>DATFGC010000560.1:0-3192 GCA_035249765.1 Gemmatimonadales bacterium
CGGCGCATGCACCGCCAGGGCCGCGTCGGGCCCGGAGCCGATGACGAGTCCACCGGCGGCCACAGGGTAACGGCGACCGCCGTATTCAAGCTCCATCCGCGTGGGTCGTCCTAGGGTGAAACAGACCGCTCAAACGTAGGCTGCGGCTGGCCGGGTGGCAAGGAAACCGGAGCCCGGGGGGGTCACCCCGCCGGCTTGGCTTCCGAGGTCAGGGTGGTGGTGTCGGACTCCACCCCCATGAGGCCGCGGCGCACCCAGACGGAAAAGATCACCGAGCCGGCGATGATGGTGAAATAGCTGATGATCAGCCGCCAGATCAGGGTGTACAGCGCGGTGAGCGGCCGGGGCACGTAGATCGACATCACCGCCGCCGACAGCAGCTCGGCGATCCCCGAGCCGCCGGGGGTGGGGGCGAAGAAGTACAGCAGAAAGGTGATCAGGGTCTGCAGCAGCAGCACATCCACGAAGGGCGCCTGGATGCCGATGGCGCGGAGCGCGACGTATCCCGCCAGCAGCTTGTTGGCGTGCGACGGACCCGAGATGATGGTGGCCCACAGCAGCGCCAGCCAGCCGCGCGGGGTGTTGAACTTGGCCATCGCGTCGCGGGCCTGGTCGATGCCTTGCTCCAGGTGCTCCAATCGGCCGGCGACCCGGGTGCTCCTCCGCCCCACGAACCCGATGATGGCGCGAAGCAGGGCGTGGAGCGCGCGGGGCCAGATCACCAGGACGATCAGCGCGCCAAACAGCACCAGGAAGATGCCCAGGCTGGCGAGAAAGAGATCGTAGAGCGAGATCCCCAGCACCACGCCGTGCTGGCCCAGCGAGCGCCCCGCCCCGAACGCGATCGCCACCGGACCGGCCAGCCCGAAGAAGGCCACCGTGGCCACGAAGGACATCAGCACCAGGGGGAGCGCGATCGGCACCGGGATCCCGTAGCGCTTCATGGTGTAGATCGTCATCGGGGCGTTGCCCGACTGGAGCGGCGTCAGGTAGGACGCCCAGGCCCCCATGCCGCCGGCGAGGACCAGGCCCTTGAAGGAGGGGCCGGGATGGATCTCGCGGGCCAGGACCCAGAGCCGCACCCCGCCGCCGATCCAGTCCATGGAGGCAAGCCCGAGCCCGACCAGGAGCCAGCGCCATTCGATCCGGGGCACCGAGGCGAGAAAGGCGTCGGCGCTGCTGCTGTAATAAATCAGCGCCCCGAATCCGATCAGGGATCCGAGGAGAAAGATTTCAAAGCCGCGCCGGATGAGCCTGGGGGTCAGAATCCTGGCCATGCAATCCCTAACCTAATCTCCGCTCCCTTATTCTTCACGCGTGGCCGATCCCGTTCTGCGCATCGTCAACGCCCGCCAGCACAACCTCAAGGGCATCACGGTCGACCTCCCTCGGCGCCGCCTGGTGGTGGTGACCGGACCGTCCGGCTCCGGCAAGAGCAGCCTCGCCTTCGACACCCTCTACGCCGAAGGACAGCGCCGCTACATCGAATCGCTCTCGACCTACGCGAAGCAGTTTCTCGACCGGATGCCCAAACCGCTGGTGGACCGGCTCGAGGGGATCGCGCCGGCGGTGGCGATCGAGCAGCGCAATCCGGCCGTCTCCAGCCGTTCCACGGTGGGGACCGCCACGGAAGTGTACGACTTTCTGCGCCTGCTGTGGGCCCGGACCGGGATGCCCTTCTGCCGGAAGTGCGGCAGCCCGGTGAAACGGGACACCCCGGCCTCCGCCGCCCAGGCGGTAGCGGCCCTGGGCGAGGCGCGGATCCAGATCGCGTTTCCGGTCCCGGCCTCGGCCCGGGTCACCCACGCCGCGCTGGTCGAGAACCTCCGCGCCCTCGGGTTTCTCCGGATGCTGGCCGACGGCCGGGAAGTGCACCTGGAGGAGCTCCCTCCGGGCGTGGACCTGACCGAGGCGGGGGAGCTGCTGGTGGCGGTGGACCGGCAGCGGGCCGGGTCGAGTGACCGGGTCCGCGAGGCCGTGGCTCTGGCATTCGCCGAAGGCGAAGGCGTGGCGATCGTGCTCCACGACGGCGGCCGGCTCCGCTTCACCGAGCATCCGGCCTGCAGCCTCTGCGACACGCCGGCGGCATCGCTCACGCCGCTGCTCTTCTCGTTCAACAATCCCAGAGGCGCGTGCGCCGGCTGCAAGGGCTTCGGCGCCGTGCTGGAGTACGACGAGAGCCTCATCATTCCGGATTCAAACCGGAGCCTGGTCGAGGGCGCCATCGATCCCTGGACCAAGCCGCGCTACGAGGCCCGGCGGAAGCTGTTGCTGGACACCGCCCGCAGGCTGGGAGCCGATCCCGCGCAATCCTGGAAGGCGCTCAAGGCGCCGGTGCGCCGGGAGCTTCTCCATGGCCGAACCGGCAGGTATCTCGGGATCTTTCCCTTCCTCAAGGGGCTGGAAGAGAAGCGCTACAAGCAGTACATCAGGGTCTTTCTCCGCCAGTATCAGCTCGCCAGGACCTGCCCCGCCTGTGGCGGCTCCCGGCTCAACGAGCACGCGCTGTCGGTCCGGGTGGCGGGCCGCACCATCGCCGAAGTGGCGACCCTGCCGCTGAATGCGCTGGCCTGCTGGCTCCGGGAGATTCCCTGGACCGGCGCGGCGCGCGAGATCGCGTCGTCCATCCTCGACGAGCTGCTGGCCCGGGTGGACTTCCTGCTCGACGTGGGCCTCGGCTATCTGACCCTGGACCGCCAGTCCCGCACCCTGTCCGGCGGCGAGGCCCAGCGCATCGCGCTCGCCAACGCGCTGGGGGCCCGGCTGGTGGATGCGCTCTACGTGCTGGACGAGCCCAGCATCGGTCTCCACCCCCGCGACACCGACCGCCTGCTCACCCTGCTCCGGCGGCTTCGCGACGGCGGCAACTCGGTGCTGGTGGTGGAGCACGACCTCGAGGCCATCCGGCAGGCCGACTTCATGCTGGAGCTGGGCGAGGGCAGCGGCGAGCTGGGCGGCCGGGTGGTGTATGCCGGCCCGGTGGACGGCGCGGACCGTACCCTGACCGGCGATTACCTCGCCGGGCGGAAGCGCATCGGGGTGCCCAGCGCGCGCCGGCGCGCGGGCCCGCTCCGGATCCGGATCCGGGGCGCCCGGCTTCACAACCTCCACAGCGTGGACGCCGACATTCCCCTGGGCACCCTCACCGCGGTGACCGGCGTGTCGGGCAGCGGCAAGAGCTCCCTGGTGCAC
>DATFGC010000561.1:0-6074 GCA_035249765.1 Gemmatimonadales bacterium
TGCAGACCCAGCGCGATTCGGCGGCCCTCGCCGCGCAGGCGATGGCGGGCCTCGAGGCCGAGAACGCGGGGTTGCGGGCCCTGCTCTCGCTGCGTGACCGGGTCAGCTCCACCGCTATTCCCGCCGAGGTGCTCCACCAGATCGATCCCACCGGGGGCCGCACCCTGCTGCTGAGCGCCGGCGCCGGCAGCGGCGTCCGTCCCGGGGACCCGGTGGTTTCTCCCGACGGGCTGCTGGGCGTGCTGCTCAGCGTGGGGCGGGAGAGCGCGATCGCGATGACCTGGGCCCATCCCGATTTCCGGGTGAGCGCGGTCACCGCGGACGGAACCGTGCTCGGCATCGTGGCGCCCTCGCTCAACACCGAGGCCAGCGAGTCCTTCCTCGAATTCCGGGGGGTGGCCTACCGCGACACGGTCGCGACCGGGACCATGGTCATGAGCTCCGGACTGGGAGGCGTCTACCCCAAGGGTCTTCCCATCGGCCGGGTGGCCGGACTGGGTCGGGAGCAGCTCGGCTGGGAGCGGATCTACCGCCTGGCCCCGCTGGCGAATCCGGGGCACGTCGCGCATGTGCTGGTGGTGCGCACTCCCCCGGCGCCGGAGCCGGTGCCGTGAGCCCGAGACGCGGTGAAGGACGGCTGGCGCTCGGGTTCGTCCTGCTTTTCGCGCTGCACTTCTACCTCCGGCCCCGGATCTTCGACGGGCGGGCCGCGCCCGATTTTTTGTTGTGCGCCCTCATGCTGGTGGCGGTGCGGAGCCGGCCCGGCTGGGCGGCGGTGGCCGGATTCCTGGTCGGACTCGCCAGCGATGTGCTGACCCCCGCGGCGTTCGGCGCCGGGGCGCTGGCGCACACCGTGGTGGCGTACATCGCCGCCTGGGGCCGCGCGGTGTTCTTCCCCGACAACCTCCTGGTGAACGCCGGTCTTTTTGCCGGCGGGGTGTGGCTGCGCAACGCCATCGTGCTGTTCGCCAGTGGCACGCCCTCGGGCCAGCTCTCCTCGGGGCTCCTGGTCTGGGCTCCGTTGCAGGCCCTCTCGACCGCGGCGGCGGGACTGATCCTCCTGCTCCTCTTCCGCGACTGGTTCGCGATCCGGATCGAAACATGAGCGGGTTCACCGGGGAGCGGGTGCGCGACCGATCGGTGCTGGCCCAGCGGGTGCTGGCGCTCACCTTCCTGCTGCTCTCCGGCGCCTTCTTCCGCGCCCAGGTGATGAGCTACCAGGACTACCGGCTCCAGTCCGAGAAGAACCGGCTGCGCCAGGTTCCCCTGCTCGCCCCCCGGGGCCCGATCTACGATCGCAACGGAGAGAGCATCGCCGAGAATGAGCCCGGGTACACCATCAAGCTCTTCGCGCCGTCTACCGACTCGCTCCGCGCGGTGCTGACCCGGCTGTCCGGCATCGTTCCGCTGGACAGCAGCGCGGTGCGGGCCATCCTCACCCGGTTCCGGACCGCCCAGTATCAGCCCGCCCTGGTCTTCAACGGCGCCGACTTCCCCACCGTGTCGAAACTGGAGGAGCATCGCTATCTCCTGCCGGGCCTGGTGATCCAGACCGAGCCGCGCCGGCTCTACCGGGCCGGTCCGGCGGTCGCCCACCTCGTCGGGTATGTCGGCGAAGTCTCCGAGGCCGACCTCGACAAGGACCGCTACCCGGGCGCGCGAATGGGCTCGATCGTCGGCCGGGACGGGCTGGAGCAGGAATACGATTCGCTGCTTCGCGGCATCGACGGGGTGCGCTACACCGAAGTGGATGCGCGGGGTCGAATGGTGCGGGAGGATGTCTCCTCGCCCTCGCTCGCGCCGGTGGGAGGAAACCCCATCACGACCACCATCGATCTTTCGCTCCAGCGCTTCGTGGACAGCATGTGGAACACCGCGCTGGCCGGCACCCGGGGCGCCCTGGTGGCGATGACGCCCGACGGGGGTGTGCTGGCACTCTACTCCGCGCCGGCCTTCGATCCCAACGACTTCATCGGCGGCATCGATCCGGCGCAGTGGGCGGCGTACAACACCGACGCGGCGCTGCCTCTCATCAACCGGGCCATCCGGGGGACCTATCCACCCGCTTCGCCGTTCAAGCTGGCCACCGCGGTCATCGCGCTCCGGCGCGGGGTGGTGAACTTCAACACCCGCATGCCGGAGCCCTGCCGCGGCGCGCTCCAGTTCGGAAGCCGGCCGTTCAAATGCTGGAAGCGGGAAGGGCATGGATCACTGGACCTGACCGGCGCCATCGCGGCCAGCTGTGACGTGTATTTCTACCAGCTCGGGCTCCGGCTCACCCTGCCGCACCTGCTCGAGGACGGGACCTCGCTCGGCTTCGCGGAGCGGAGCGGGATCGACCTGGGCCGGGAACAGCGCTCGATCTACCCGCCCAACACCGAGTACTACAACCGCCGCTACGGACCCAGGGGATGGACCAACGCGGTAACCCTGAACCTGTCCATCGGGCAGGGCGAGAACAGTCAGACCCTGATGAACATGGTGCGGTTCTATGCCGCGCTGGCCGGCAACGGCAACGTCGAGGCCCCCTTCATCGTGGCCCGGCGCCCCGGGACGGCGCCCCGGCCGCTCGGGCTCACCGCCGAGCAGCTCGCGGGGCTTCGCAATGCCATGTGCGCCGTGGTGCAGCGGGGCACCGCCGCTGCAAGCGGCGGGCGCGAGCTCAACGCCTGCGGGAAGACCGGCACCGCCCAGAACCCCCACGGCGACGACCATGGCTGGTTCATCGGCTACGCGCCCGCGGACAACCCCAGGATCGTGGTGGGCAGCATCATGGAGTTCAAGCTGCACGGATCGACGGTGGCGCCCTACGTCGTGCGGGTGATGCAGCGCTACCTGTCCCAGCAGGATTCCACCTTGAAGCAGGCCAGGATCAAGATGCAGGTCCTGGAGGATTCGGTGAGCGGGCCCGGAATGGTGGTGCCGCCGGATACGACCTCCCGATGAGGCGCGCCGGGCTGGACCGCACCCTGATCATGGTGGTTCTGGCGCTCATCACGTTCGGCGTGCTGATGGTCTATTCCGCCGGGCAGACCGACGTGCCCACGCCGGCGCGGGGCGCCTGGATCCGCCAGATCGTCTGGATCGGGCTCGCGACCATCGCGGCGGCGGTGGCCTTCCGGATCAACTCCCGGCTGCTGGAGTGGGGCGCGCCCGGCATCTATGCCCTGGGCCTGCTCCTGCTGCTGCTCACCCTGCTGGTGGGAACCGGCGCGGGCTCGGCCGCCAGCAGCAAGAGCTGGCTCCAGATCGGCGGGGTCCGGATCGGCCAGCCGGTCGAGCTGGCCAAGCTGGCCACCATCCTGCTCCTGGCCCGCTATCTCTCCTCGCTGCGGGAGCCCCCCGACAGCCTCCGGCGTCTGGTGGTGCCGGGGATGATCGCCGCGGTGCCCTTCCTCCTGGTGCTGCGCCAGCCCGATCTCGGCAGCGCCATCGTCTTCGTGGGCATCCTGTTCGGCATGCTCTTCTGGGCCGGGGTCTCGCCCCGCCTGCTCCTGCTGCTCGCCTCGCCGGTGGTGAGCCTGCTCCTGGCCGCCGATACCCGGTGGTGGGGTGCCTGGATGCTGCTGCTGTTCTTCCTGCTGCTCCTGTGGCGGGCGTACGTGGCCGAAGGGGTGCTGATCTACCTGGTCAACGCCGCCATGGGTGTGCTCGCGATCATCATCTGGAACAACCTCAAGCCCTACCAGCAGCGACGACTCACCAGCTTTCTCAACCCCGAGAGCGATCCGGTATCCGCGGGGTACCACGCGATCCAGTCCAAGGTGGCGATCGGATCGGGAGGCATCTTCGGCAACGGATTCCTCGACGGGCCCCAGAAGCGGCTGGCCTTCCTTCCGGAGCAGTACACCGATTTCATCTTCGCCGTGGTGGGGGAAGAGCTGGGATTCATCGGGGTGATGGCGGCGCTCATGCTGTTCTTCATGTTCTTCCTGATCCTGCTCCGCATCGCCCGGCGGGCCACCGACCCGTTCTGCAGTCTCATGGTCTTCGGAATCCTGGCCCTGTTCTTCACCCACCTCTTTGAAAACGTCGGGATGACTATCAACGTCATGCCCATCACCGGGATCCCCCTGCCATTCTTTTCCTACGGAGGCTCGTTCCTGCTGGGACTCGGGCTGGCGCTGGGGCTGGTTCTCCGGGTGGCTTGGGACTCCCGCCTGAGCGGCTATGCCGATATTTGACAAGGACTTAAGTGTCAAGGGCTGGCGGCGTGCGAGGGATTGCGCCATCTTGATCGGTCGCGCGTCCCCGGGTGTCCCGATCCTCGTGCCTCTGTCCCGAGCCTATGGCCGTTATGGCGTGGTTCAAGAAGGAGCGAAAGCCCAGGATCTCCCAGCGGACCAAGCTGGAGATCCCCAAGGATGCCTGGGAGCGCTGTGAGAGCTGTGGCCACGTTGACATCCGGGAGCGGTTCGAGCGGGCCCTGAACGTCTGCTCCGAATGCGGGCATCACCGCCGCTTTACCGCGGAAGAGTACATCGAGCTGTTCACCGATTCGGGAACCTGGCGGGAGTTCTTCGCCGGCCTGCGCTCCCAGGATCCCCTCTCCTTCGAAAACTATGGCGACCGGCTGGTCGCGGCCGAGAAAAAGGCCGGGAACTCCGACGCGATCTACACCGGGTTCGGGCGACTGGAGGGGCTTCCCATCCACCTGGGGGTGATGAACTTCACTTTCATGGGCGGGTCGATGGGGTCGGTGGTGGGAGAGAAGATCGCCCGGCTGGCGCGCCGCTCGGCCGACAAGAAGCTCCCCCTGGTGCTGGTCTGCACCTCGGGCGGCGCCCGGATGCAGGAAGGCGTGCTCTCCCTGATGCAGATGGCCAAGACTTCGGCCGCCATCGCCCAACTCAAGATGGATTCGATCCCGCTGGTGACCGTGCTGACCAACCCGACCACCGGCGGAGTCTCGGCCTCGTTTGCGATGCAGGGCGACGCCATCCTGGCTGAGCCGGGAGCGGTGGTCGGATTTGCCGGCCAGCGGGTGATCAAGCAGACCATCGGGCAGGACCTCCCCGAAGGATTCCAGACCGCCGAGTTCCTCCTCGATCATGGCCAGATCGACGATGTGGTGCCCCGCGGCTCGCTCCGCGAAACCACCGCGCGCCTGATCCGCCACATGCAGGGGGCGGCGGCCGCCGTGGTCGCGACGGCCGGGGCCACCGCCTAGTGGGGTGAGCGGTAAGGGGTGAGCGGTAAGCGGGACAAGCCGCGCACCGCTCACCTCTCACTGCTCACCGCTGACCGTGTCGCTCTCCTACGCCGCGGCTCTCGAATACCTCTTCCCCCGCGTCACCCAGATCAAGTTCGGCCTCACGACCACCCGGGAGCTGCTCGCGCTGCTGGGCGATCCCCATCTCCAGGTGCCGGTGGTGCACATCGGGGGAACCAACGGCAAGGGCAGCGTCACCGCACTGGTGTCGTCCGCGCTCCGCTCCGCCGGGTGGCGGGTAGGGACCTATACTTCGCCGCACCTGGTGTCGTTCCGGGAGCGGATCACCGTGGACGGGGTACCGATCGGCGAGGCGGCGGTGGCGATGTGGACCGGGCGGCTCATGCCCGACGCCGACCGGCTCGACGCGACGTTCTTCGAGACCACCACGGCGATGGCGTTTGCCGATCTGGCCGCCCGCGGTGCCCAGGTGGCGGTAATCGAAGTAGGCCTCGGCGGCCGGCTCGACAGCACCAACGTGGTGCGTCCCCTGGTCAGCGCCGTCACCAAGATTGAAATGGATCATCAGAAATACCTCGGCGAGACGCTCGACGCGATTGCCCGGGAAAAGGCCTGGATCGCCAAACCGGGGGCCCCCTTCGTGGTGGGGGAAACCCGGCCGGCCCTGGTCGAGCTGCTACGCCGGGAGGCGGCCGCCTCGGTCCGCGCCATCGACCCCGACGCCACGGCCGATGTACGGGTAGTTGATCCGGAAGCGCGCTACACCGGTGTCCTCGCCCTCGAGGGCGCTCACCAGCGCCGGAACGCGGCGGTGGCCGGCGCCGTGCTCGACGCGCTTCCGCCGCCGTTCCGCCCCGGAGCGGATGCGGTGGCGCAGGGGTTCGCCGCGGCAAAGATCCCG
>DATFGC010000562.1:0-2282 GCA_035249765.1 Gemmatimonadales bacterium
AGATCCAGAAATTCCTTCCCGAGGTGCCCCGCTACCCGGCCGGAGCCATCACCATCCGGCATCTGCTCCACCACACCAGCGGACTCCGGGATTACATCGACGTCCTGAGCTGGAGCGGGCTCGCCGATGAGGCGGTGACGACCGACGCCGACGCGCTGCTCGCCATTTCGAAGCAGCGGGGCACCAACTTCGCCCCCGGCTCGGAGTTCCTCTACAGCAACAGCGGTTACTTTCTGCTCTCGATCATCGTCCGGCGGGTCAGCGGGCAAACGTTGCGGCACTTCGCGGCCACCCGGATCTTCGCGCCGCTCGATATGAGCCGGACCCAGATCCTGGACCGCCATGAGATCATCGTGCCGGGCAAAGCAGGCTCCTACGCCCCCGGCCCCGGGGGGAACTTCGAGCTGTCGCTGGCCAACTGGGAGCAGACCGGCGACGGCGCGGTGAACACCACGGTCGAAGACCTGGTCAAGTGGGAGCGGAACTTCGAAACCGGCACCGTGGGCGGGGCCGCGGGCATCGCCGAGCTGCACCGGACCGGCGTGGCGGGCGGGAAGCCGATCACCTATGCGCTGGGACTCGGGATAGACAGCCTGCGCGGAGTGCGGCGGGTCTCTCACGGCGGGGCCTGGGCCGGATACCGCGCCCACATCGCCCGGTTCCCCGACCAGAAGCTCTCGCTGATCTCCCTCTGCAATCTTTCCAACAGCAATCCCGGCCAGCTCAACGAGCGACTGGCGGCGATCCTGCTCGAGGGGAAGCTCGGTCCCGCCCCGGCGCCGGGGACCTTCGTGCGGTCCCCCCTGGCGAGAACGTTTTCCCCTTCGTCCGGCGCCCTTTCCGGGATTGCCGGCACCTACCGGAGCCCCGAGCTGCTGGCCGACTGGGTCATTACGGTGCGGCGGGATTCGGTTCTGGCGCGCGCCGGCCTGGGCGCCGAGTACCCGCTCCGGCCGGTGGCGGCCGACACCTTTGCCGCCTTCGGCACCCGGGTGGTGTTCTCTCGCTCGGGCGGAGCCATTACCGGCCTCACGCTTGACAACCGCGGCCTGCGCAACTTCAGGCTCACCAAGGTGGAGGCACGATGAGAACAAGCTGGATACTTTGCGTCGTTGCGTCTTTGCGCCTTTGCGCCCCGGCAGAGACCCGGGCGCAGGCGCTGGGGCGGGAAATTGACGCCCGCGCCGCCGCGGTCCTCCCCAAGGTGGTGGCCTGGCGGCGGGACATCCACCAGCATCCCGAGCTGTCCAACCGGGAGACCCGCACCGCGAAGCTGGTCGCCGATCACCTGACGTCCCTCGGAATTGAGGTCCGCACCGGAGTGGCCCACACCGGGGTGGTCGGCGTGCTGCGGGGCGGGAAGCCGGGCCCGGTGGTGGCGCTCCGGGCCGACATGGACGCGCTGCCGGTGACCGAGCTGGTGGACCTCCCCTTCAAGTCCACCGTCACCACCGAATTCAACGGGCAGACCGTGGGGGTGATGCACGCCTGCGGTCACGACAACCATGTCGCCATGCTGATGGGCGCGGCCGAAGTGCTGGCCGGGCTCCGGGCCA
The DNA here is from genome assembly GCA_035249765.1 of Gemmatimonadales bacterium. GTDB lineage: Bacteria > Gemmatimonadota > Gemmatimonadetes > Gemmatimonadales > GWC2-71-9 > JABFSM01. The sequence continues at coordinate 1,557 of DATFGC010000562.1, forward strand.
AGATTCCCGGCACCATCAAATTCATCTTCCAGCCGGCCGAAGAGGGCGCGCCGAGGGGCGAGCGGGGCGGGGCCGGGCTGATGATCGAGCAGGGCGCCCTGGAGAATCCGGCGCCGGCCGCGATCTTCGGCCTGCACGTGTGGCCGGCTCGGGTCGGAACCATCACCTATCGCTCCGGCCCGGCGATGGCCGCCTCGGACCAGCTCTTCATCACCGTGAAGGGCCGCCAGACCCACGGGGCCCAGCCCTGGGGCGGGGTGGATCCCATCGTGGTGGCGTCGCAGGTGATCCTCGGTCTCCAGACCATCGCCAGCCGGCAGATCAACGTCACCCAGGTTCCCGCCATCATCACCGTGGGGCGGATCGTGGGCGGCAATCGGGGCAACATCATTCCCGACAGCGTCATGATGGAGGGCACCGTCCGCAGCTTCGACGAGACGATGCGGGCCGACATCAAGGAACGGATCCGCCGCACCGTCAGCTCGATTGCCCAGAGCGCAGGGGCCACCGCCACGGTGGACTTCGGCATCGGGAACAATCCGGTGACCTTCAACGATCCCGCGCTGACCGCCCGGATGCTGCCCACGCTCCAGCGGGTGGCCGGCGGGTCCAACGTATCGGTGGGTGAGCTCTCCACTCCGGCCGAGGACTTTGCGCTCTACCAGCAGAAGATTCCGGGTCTTTTCATCTTCCTGGGCGGGGTGCCCAAGGGTCAGGATCCCGCCA
>DATFGC010000563.1:0-6083 GCA_035249765.1 Gemmatimonadales bacterium
TCCCCGGGCCGCGCGGGAGCGCCGCAACCTGGTGCTCGCGGTCATGACGGAGCAGCAGCGGATTACCCGCTCGCTGGCCGAGCGGGCGACCCGGGCCGGCGTGCCCACCCGGGTCTGGCCGGCCCGCACCGTGGACGGCCGCCACTTTCGTGACTACATCCGCCCCCGGGTTCCCCGCCGCCTGTCTCGGCGCGGTACCGCCATCCATACCACGCTGGACGCCTCGATGCAGCGGATCGCCGAGCGGGCGGTGCGGTACGGACTCGATCGGTTGCGAAACCAGGACGTGGAAGCCGCGCTGGTGGCGATCGACCCCCGGAACGGCGAGGTGCTCGCGATGGTCGGCGGGCGGGACTACGGCGCCTCGCAATTCGACCGGGCCTCCGTCGCCCGGCGTCAGCCGGGGAGCGCATTCAAGCCGATCGTGGCGCTCGCCGCGCTCGAGCGCACCGATGGGAAGGATCCGCGGTTTACCCTCGCCACCTATGTGGACGACGAGCCGCTCCGGGTCCGGACGCCGAGCGGACCGTGGCAGCCCGTGAACTACGACCGGCGCTTTCGGGGCCGGGTCACGGTCCGGGAGGCGATGGAGCAGTCGCTCAATGTGCCGTTCGCGCGGATCGGACTCGCGGTGGGCCCGGAGCGCATCGTCGCCACGGCGAAGCGGCTCGGCATCACCAGCCCGCTGAGCCCTGTTCCGAGTCTCGCGCTGGGCAGTTCCGAAGTCACTCTGCTGGAGCTGGTGCGGGCCTACGGCGTCCTGGCGGCGGAAGGCGCCCTCGCCGAAGAGCGTACCCTCCTGTTTCAGGGGCCCTATGGCCGGGACCCCGAGCCGGGCGACGCGGCCCCGGCCAGACAGGTGGTGGACCCCGCGGTGGCATACCTGGTGACCTCGACCCTGGAAGGTGTGGTGGCGCATGGCACCGGTCGGGCTCTCAACGCCTCCGGCCGGTTCGAGAGCGTAGCGGGAAAGACCGGTACCTCCAATGACTGGCGGGATGCCTGGTTCGTGGCCTACACCCCGTCGCTGGTAGTGGGCGCCTGGGTCGGCTTCGACGACGGCCGGAGCCTGGGCACCACCGGCGCCGGCGCCGCCCTCCCCATCGTGGCGCGCTTTCTCAACGAGATCGATACCGGGGAGGACTGGGATTCGTTCGAGGTGCCCGACGGCATCACCGAACGCTACATCGCGCGGGAAGACGGCGGCTGGCTGTCCGAATGCGGGGACCGGGAGATTTTCCTTACCGGCACCGAGCCAGCGGGTAGCGGCGGCTGCCTTTCGTGGCGTTTCCCCGACTGGAGTGAAGTTCGCGAATGGGGTGGAGCGCTGACCCGCGGCGCGGCGCGGTTCCTCGAGGAGCTGCTCGGCCGGGAGCGGGAATCCCGCCGGGCCCGGAGCCGGTTCTAGAAATTCCCCTGCTGGTTGTTGTACACGGTGGTGCCCAGCTCGGTGCACAGCGCTCCCGGTCCGGAAGATCCATCCACCGAGTAGTTCCAGGTCCCGCTCTCCCCGGTTCCAATGGCCGCCGCGTTGGGCCACCCGGGCACCGAGCCGAAGTCGGGCATTGCCAGCACCACGGCTCCGGTCCCGACATAGCCCATGCTGGCGCTGATGCTCATGGCCTTGGTCCCGGCGGTGTACCGGAAGTTGACCGTGCCGTTGTACACCGCCGGCATGGAGCCGATGACCGCTTGCAGCGCCTTGTATCCGGCGGGAAGAGTGCTGACCGCCGGCACGGTGAGCAAGGGCGGCAGCACCAGGGAGCGGCCCGCCATGAGGTGGAACGCGAGGGTCGCGACCCGGATTCGGCGGAAGCCGCTGGCCGTGACCGTCACCAGGTGCAGGTCCTCGGGACGCTGCAAAGGTGCCGGAACTCCCGACATCAGCGGGGTGGTTCCCAGGACGTTGGAGTAGAGCGGATTCGCGGTGCACAGCGCCGTGGTCAGGTAGCTCATCGAATGGGAGACCTGATCGTTCTGATTGAGCAGGACCGAGAGCGGGTTGCGCTGCGGGGCGAATGATCCCACCCCCAGGAAGTCCACCGGGTCGAGCACCCCGCCGTTGGGGAGGTCGATATCCCGTCGCAGAAATCCCCGGAGCCCGAAGGCCCCGGATGTGGTGCCCCATCCGACCAGGTCGTGGATGCCCTCCCGCACGCCCGCCAGGACGAAGTTCGGGCTGGCCAGGCTGGAGCTGGCGAGCGCCCCACCCAGGGAATAGGTGAATACTTCCAGCGGGCCGCTGTGCACGGCAAATCCGGCAATGGTCTTGGGTCCGGGAATCTGGGCCGGCGGGCACATGTTCAGCGTCCCGGCGGTGAGCTCCGCCCGGGTGTGAAACCGCACCACCACCGAATTGCCCGACTCCACGAATGCGATGCCGCCCCGGTCGGAGTTGAGGAAGAACGACACCACCCCGGCAGCGGGAACCTTCTGCACCCACGCGCCGCTCCCGTCCTGTACCCCCACCCAGTTGGGCAGGGCGCATCCCGACCAGTCGAGCAGCACGTTGCCTCCCCCGGTCGGGGTGGCGCGTACGGTGACGGTGAGGACCGCCGTTCGCGACGCCCCGGGCGGCCAGCTCGCGGGAACGGCGCGGATCGTCACGGGATACGCCCCGGGCGCGGCATCGGCATCGCTGTCGATGGCGAGGGTGGCCGAGCTTCCGGTGACGCTCGCCTGATTGAGCTGGACCGTCACCCCAGGTGGCGTCCCTTCGACTGAGAGGGTCACCACGCCGTCCAGATTGTTCCGGGCCAGGGTGAGGATCGAGGTGGCGCTGGTACCCTGGAAGAGGCTGACCGCGTCGGGATTGAGGACCAGGGACAGTCCGGATGGATTCACCACCAGGTTGAAGTCCGCGGTCGCGTCGGGAACCCCTCCGCCGACACCCCGCACCCGCACGGCATAGGTCGAAAGCGTCACAGTCGGCTGGATGAAAAGGGTCATGACCGCGCTGGTTGCCGTGGGCGAAGGCGGATTGAATGTCGCGGTAACCCCGGAGGGGAGGTTCTCCGCCGCCAGCTGCACCGCACCGGTGTAGCCGGGGCGGTTCAGAATGATGTCGGTGCTCACCACCGAGCCTTGGGAAACATTCAGCCCGGGAGCCATGACCAGCTGCAACGGGTCCGCGGTCACCGTCACCGGGAAGCTGGTAGTCCGCTCGGCCAGCCCGGCGGCAATCCCGCTCAAGATCATGTCGTAGGTGCCGGGCCCTACACCGGCCGCGACCGCGACGGTCATGGCCGCCGAGCTGCCAGGCACCGGGTTGGTTCCGAAGCTGGCGGTGATCCCCGGGATACCGGTCAGGGACAGCGTCACCGGGGCGTTGTAATTGGTGCGGGAGAGCTGAACCGTAACCGGGGCGACCCCGCCCCGCGCGATGACCAGCCCGGGAAGCGAGAGTGACAGCGCGTACGCCGGAGGCTGGGTGACCGTGAGCGCGAGCGCCGCGGAGCCGTCCACCGGAATCGGGTCGGCGTGGCTCCGCACCAGCATGGTGTAGGATCCTGGAGCGGCGGCGGCGCTGACCCTGAGGGTCAACGACGCCGAGGTCTCCGCCCCGGTGGTGGAAGCGCCGCCCACTTCCGCGGTCACCCCAAAGGGAACGCCCTCGACCGAAATCGCCACCGGCCCGCCGTACTCGCCGACCCTGGTGACGGTGACCAACACGGTCGCTTCACTTCCCTGCTCCACGCTGACTGCCGAAGATTGCAGGGCGACTCGAAGCCGGGCGTCGGCAGGCTGGTTCCCTTCCAGAAACTTGTCGATCGACCCGCAACCGCCGGCGGCCAGGACCAGAATCAGCAAATTGTGATGGCGGCTCACGCGCGGGGATCCCGGGAGGCGGTGTGTATAAGCTATCCGGGCTATCATTCACGGCAAGCCGTCCCCCGGGCGGGACCATCCCGATCTTTTCATTTCTGGAGTCGAAGCATGAAAACGCTTCTGCTGGCTGCGCTGCTGCTGAGCCCTTCCGCGACGAACCCCCTCCCCCAGGCCGCCTCCATCGCGGGCGAATGGGATGCCGAAATGAACACCCCCGGCGGGGTCCGGGGCTTCAAGATCGTATTCCAGGTGGAAGGAGAGAAACTGACCGGCACGGTCAAACGCGCCGCGGGGGACGTGCCCCTGGCCGGCACCATCAAGGGCGACACGGTGCGGTTCAGCTATTCGGTCCTCTACAACGACAACGCGCTGGAGCTCACCATGGTGGCGGTAGTCTCTGGAGACACCATGAAAGGCACCGTGGATTTTGCCGGCGCGGCACAGGACGCCTTCTCGGCCCGGCGCGCCAAACCGGCGGGAGCCACCCGGCCATGAGCCGGCGGTCGGCTCTCCTTCTGGCGCTCGCCTGCACCGGATGCGCCACGGAGGCGGTTCCGGGCGACGAAACCTCCCGCTGGGAAGCCCGGGCCCACAACGTCAGCATTATCCGGGACGACTGGGGGATTCCCCATATCCGCGGGAAGTCGGATGCGGATGCCGTGTTCGGCCTGATGTATGCCCAGGCCGAGGACGATTTCAACCGGGTCGAAACCAATTACCTCAACTCCATGGGACGGCTGGCCGAGGCCGAGGGGGAGCGCGCCATCTGGCGGGACCTCCGCATGAAGCTCTTCATCGACCCCGACACCATGCGGGCCAGGTATGCCACGAGCCCGGAGTGGCTCCGGGACCTGATGGATGCCTGGGCCGACGGGCTCAATTACTACCTGCATACCCATCCCGAGGTCCGCCCCCGGGTGCTGGCCCGCTTCGAGCCCTGGATGGCCCTCAGCTTCAGCGAGGGCAGTATCGGGGGCGACATCGAGCGGATCTCGCTCCGGGGACTGGAGGCGTTCTACGGGAGGCGCTCCCCGGCCCCCCCGGCCGACAGCGCCAGACCAGCGGAGCCGTCGGGCTCCAACGGGTTCGCGATCGCGCCGCAGAACACCGCCAACCGGCGGGCCCTGCTGCTGATCAATCCCCACACCTCGTTCTTCTTCCGGGCCGAAGTCCAGGTCGCCAGCGACGAGGGACTCAACGCCTACGGCGCGGTGACCTGGGGCCAGTTCTTCGTCTACCAGGGGTTCAACGAGCGCGCCGGGTGGATGCACACCTCGAGCGGGGTGGACAACATCGACGAATACCTGGAGCGGGTGGACAGCAGCGGGCCTGCGCTCACTTACCGGTATGGAACCGAAAGCCGCCCGCTCCGGGCCACGACCATCACGGTGCCGTTCAAGACCGACACCGGAATGAGCCGCCGGATGTTCACCGTGTACCGGACCCACCATGGGCCGGTGGTCCGGGATACCGCCGGCAGCTGGGTGAGCGTCCGGCTGATGGAGGAGCCGGTCAAGGCGCTGACCCAGTCCTATACCCGGACCAAGGCGAAGAACTACCAGGAGTTCCGCAAGACCATGGAGCTGTACACCAACTCCTCCAACAATACGATCTTTGCGGATGCCGAGGGGAACATCGCCTATTTCCACGCCAACTTCGTCCCCCGCCGGGACCCGACGCTCGACTGGAGCCGGCCGGTGGACGGCAGCGACCCGGCCACCGAGTGGCAGGGTCTGCATACCATCGACGAGAGCCCGCTGGTGGTGAACCCTCCCGGCGGGTGGCTCTACAACACCAACAACTGGCCCTACTCCGCGGCAGGGGCCAGCAGTCCCCGGCAGAGTGATTTTCCGAAGTACATGGATGAGAACTCCGAGAACGCCCGCGGGCTCCACGCTATCCGGGTCCTCACGGCACGGAAGGACTTCACTCTGGGCACGCTCATCGAAGCGGCCTACGACAGCTATCTCACCGCCTTCGAGCCGCTGATTCCCGCGCTGGTCGGGGCATGGGACCGGGCGCCGGCCGGCCATCCTCATAAGGCGAGCCTCGCGGAACAGATCCGGACCCTGCGTGAATGGGATCTGCGCTGGTCCGAGGGCTCGATCGCCACCACCCTGGCGATCGCGTGGGGCGATCAGATGGGCCGCACCATCGGCAACGAAGCCCGGCGGGCCGGCGTGCCGGGCGATGCATTCATCGCTACCCGCGCCACCCCGGCCCAACTGCTGGGCGCGCTGGCGACCGCGTCCTCC